>JACCSM010000540.1 GCA_013698525.1 Rubrobacteraceae bacterium | reverse complement strand
CCGAGCCGGATCCTCTGAATGGTCGGGGTGCGGTAGCCGACGCCGGAGAACATCTGCTGGCGGGTGAGCGCGAACTTCACAGGGCGGCCCTCGATCATCTGCGCGGCCAGCGCCGCGAGGATGGTGTTGGCGTGGGGCAACCCCTTCGACCCGAACCCGCCACCGACGTGGGGCGCCACGACGCGCACCCTGTCCCGGTCGAGCCCGAAGATCCTGGCGACCGTCCTCCTTACGGCGTGCACTCCCTGCGTGGAGTCGTACAGCGTGAGATCCCCACCCTCCCAGACGGCGACCGTGGTGTGCGGCTCCATGGGATTGTTGTGCTCCATCGGCGTCGTATAGGTCTCATCGAGCTTTACGGCCGCCGAGGAGAATGCTTCGTCCACGTCGCCCTCTTCGGTATCGGTCTGGAAGCCAGCGTTGAGCTGGTCAGGTGCGTACAGGTCGTCCCTGTCCGGTCGAAGCTCTACGTCGTGCGGCTCCTCGTCGTAGACGACCCGGACGAGCCCGGCCGCGTGCCTGGCGACCTCGAAGGTTTCGGCGATGACGGCTCCTATGTACTGGCCGCGGAAGGCGACCTCGTCGGACTGCAAGATCGCGAGTTCCTTGTCGCCGGTGTCGGCCAGACGCGGCGCGTTCTCGTGGGTAATGACGATAACCACGCCGGGTAGGGCCTCGGCGGCGCTCGCGTCTACTCGCGTGACGCGGCCACGGGCGATCTCGCTCTGCAGCGGGTACAGGTAGAGGGGATACTCTACGTGGTGTTCGTACGCGAAGCGGGCCGTACCAGTGACCTTCTGCGGTCCTTCGATGCGGTCTAGTGGCGTGCCGATGGCCCTGCCGGGTGCGCGGGTGGTCGTGCTCATCGTTCCTCCGAAAGGTCGAGCAGCGTGCGGGCGATGACGTTGCGCGCGAGCGGTACCTTGAACGCATTCTCGCGCAAGGGCTCGGCGTCTTCGAGCTCGATGTCGGCTGCGGCGCGGAAGTTCGCCTCGTTCATCGGCTCGCCCCTGAGCGCTTCTTCGGCCTTCGTGGCGCGCCAGGGCTTGTGCGCGACCCCGCCGAGCGCGAGGCGTACGTCGCGCACCGTTCCGTCTTCGTCGACATCGAGCGCGGCGGCGACCGACACCAGAGCGAAGGCGTATGAGGCCCGTTCGCGCACCTTGCGGTACTTCGAGTTGGAGGCGAAACCGAGCGGCGGCAGGTCTACCGCCGTGATGAGTTCACCGTGTTCGAGGGTCGTGTCGCGCTGAGGTTCGTCGCCTGGCAGGCGGTGCAACTCCTCTATCGGGATGCGGCGCTCGCCGTCCTGTCCTTGCACCACAACGAACGCGTCGAGCGCCGCCATCGCGACGGCCATGTCAGAAGGGTGGGTGGCGACGCAGTGCTCTGAGGCGCCGAGGATGGCGTGGTTCTTGTTGTGGCCTTCGATCGCGGAACATCCCGACCCCGGCTCGCGCTTGTTACACGGCGTGGTCGTATCCTGCCAGTAGACGCAGCGCGTGCGTTGCAGCAAGTTACCGCCGGTCGTGGCGAGGTTCCTGAGCTGGCCAGACGCGCCTGAGAGCAGGGCCTGCGAGAGCACAGGATAGCGGGAGCGAATCGTCCAGTCGGCGGCGAGATCGCTGTTTGGAATTGCGGCTCCTATGCGCACACCGTCGTCCGGTAGCTCCTCGACGGCGTCTGAGGTCAGCCGCCTCACGTCGACCAGCACCTCAGGCTCCATAACTCCGAGCTTCATCAGGTCAACGAGGTTGGTGCCGCCGGCGAGGAAGGTCGCGTTCGGTTCTTCGGCGAGTGCGGTGACGGCACCTGAGATATCTCTGGCGCGCTGGTAGCGATAGGGTTTCATCGGCGCCTCCCTCCTTCGGCCGCTTCCGAGATGGCCGAGACGATATTCACATAGGCGGCGCAGCGGCAGAGGTTGCCGCTCATGCGCTCCCGGATCTCCTCGTCGTCGAGCGCGACCTCCTCTGCGCCCAAGTCCTCGGTGACGTGGCTCGGCCAGCCCGCTTCGGCCTCCTCGAGCATCCCGACCGCCGAGACGATTTGTCCAGGCGTGCAATATCCGCACTGGAATGCGTCGTGCTCGATAAACGAGCGCTGCATCCGGTGCAACTCGCCGTCTTCTGCAAGACCTTCGGCCGTGCCGATCTCCGCGTCCTGGTGGGCGACGGCGAGGGCGAGGCAGCTATTGGCCCGCCGTCCGTCGAGCATGACGGTGCAAGCGCCGCACTGGCCATGGTCGCAGCCCTTCTTGGGGGATGTGATCCCAAGCCCCTCGCGAAGCGCGTCGAGGAGCGTCGTACGGGTATCTACGCTAAGACGGTGCTCCGTCCCGTCTACCTTGATGGTGATCTCCTGTTCCATCCTCACTCCTCCTTCATGTATCTCCTCCTCGTAAGCTGCGGGCCTGCTCCTTGAGGCTGACACCAGCCACTGGACTTTTCTCCGCGTTGCGCGGCCATCCCAGGTTCGATTAATACCCTGGTGTGGCCGCCAACATGCCAGTCGAAATTCGTACCCGGACCAGACTAGAGGATAACCACACATCCGCCCTTCCAGATGAAAATGGCCCAAAGTATGTAGGCGGATCTCAGCGGAAACGTCACACCATCCACCATGCCGATCGTTCCTTCCGGGTGATCGAGTCCGGACGCCCCGGCGTACGCGACGCCGACGGGGCTCATCGGGTTAGAGAGTTCGTCCGAATCGAGAGGCGGACCTGACGGGACCTTTGCCCGTCAGCCGACGATCAGCACCTCCAGCGTACGCGGGCCGTGCACGCCCTCGACCCTGTCGAGCTCGATGTCCGATGTCGCCGACGGGCCTGAGACAAAGGTGATGGCCCTTCCCTCGCCCTCGACCGCTCTTTCCAGGCCGGCGAAAGCTTCGGGTACGAGGCCTACTATCTGTCGCTCGCGCACGACGCACAGATGGTAGTCGGGGAGGAGCGTGAGCGCGCGGCGGCCCTGCGCCCTGCCGGCGTCGAGCACGATGGTGCCTGTCTGGGCTATGCCGAGGGCGCAGCCAGTCAGCACGCCGTCGCTCTCATCGAG
>JACCSM010000485.1 GCA_013698525.1 Rubrobacteraceae bacterium | reverse complement strand
GAAGGCGGCCTTTGCATCCTCGTACACCCTGGGCAGTGGGAGCCCGGTTTCTCTGGCGAGCCTGGCAGCGTCGGCGTGCTCGGGGGCGACGACGAAGTCCTCCCCGTCGATGCTTCCAACCTTGACGAAGCACTTGCCGTAGGGAAGAGCTACCAGGATGCGCCTGCGCCCTGCGACGGTGCGTCCGACCGCGTGGTGGCGCACGCCGAGAGTTCCGGTCTCCCGCATCAGGAGCCTGGCTAGGCGCTCGCGGTCGCCGGAGAGAGCCAGTGCGCACGCCTTGTAAGCGCCGCGACCGCGCTTCATCACGATGGGTTCGAGCCAGGCGTCGATGGCGCCGGCCGCGAGGAGACGCTCCACGGCAGCCCCGAGAAGCTCGCCAGGCGCGTCGTCGACATTGGCCTCGAGCAACTCGACGCTACCCTCAAGGCCTTCGAGCTCCCCGACGACGGCGCGCAGCAGGTTCGGCGCGCTCCGCAAGCGCATCCTTCCGGCCCCGTAGCCAGTGGCGTGCAGGGTCATGGGTGGGGCCGCGTCCGTAAATCCGCCGCCGGTGAAGGATCTCATGAGCGCGGCCCCGGTCGGTGTGGTCGTCTCCCTGGGCTCGTCGGTCCAGCGGACACGCGAGCCCTCGAGGATCTCCAGCGTCGCCGGTCCAGGCACGGGAAGAAGACCGTGGGCGGTCTCGACGACACCAGTGCCCATGGGCAGAGGACCGCAGCTTACGGAGGCCACATCGAGCAGCTCCAGCGCCACGCAGCTACCGACCACGTCCACTATCGAGTCGATGGCCCCGACCTCGTGGAAGGTGACCTCCTCGGTGTCCTGGTTGTGGACGGCGCCTTCCGCGACGGCCAGAAGGCGGAAAGCCTCCAGCGCGCGTGAGGAGGTTCGCTCCGGCAGTCCGGCGTCTTCTATCAGGGCGCGGATGTCCCCGAAGGTCCTGTGGGAGTGCTCCTCGAGGTATTCGACGTCTGCCCTGAGTGCGCCGACACCGTTCACCTCGACCCGTTCCGTAGCAAGGTCGAAGGCTACGCCGAGGCTGCGCAGGGAGGATATGATCTCAGTCAGCGACGCTCCTGCCGCGACGAGCGCGGCGAGGGTCATGTCACCAGCCGCGCCACCAACGGGTTGGAAATGAACGTGGGTCAAGACCAGTCCTCTGGTTTCGTGGTAACCGGTCTATGATGGGTGGGAGTATTCGGAGCTAGGGGAACCGCCCCTCTATTCCCCTCGTCCGTTGGAGATTCTGCGCACGGCCATCAGGGTGACGGCCAGGCTGATGGCAAGCAGGATCAGGGGCCGCGGGTCGCTCTTCACGGCGTCCGTCAAGGGCGCCGGGTTCCTCTTCCTGCCCGCCTCACCGATCATCTTCGCCTGGCGACTAGCCGATTCCTTGAGGCTCTTGCCAAAGCGGATCGCGGCGCCCCTCAGGCGTTCTTTGACCCTCGTCGTGACCCGCTTCGCGATGACCGGAGGCTCGGTGTGCTTTTTGAGGTCCCGAACGTCCGGGGCCATGCGGCTCCGGATCTCGAACATCTCCCGTTCTATGCGCTCAGGTATCTCGCTCATTACCTCAACTGCCCCTTTATCCAGTTGATGTTCTGCTGGAGGGTAAGGATCGTCCGATGGGGCGTGGGATCCAACCTCCTCAGTATGCTGGCTCCGGCTGCGCCGAGTATCCCACCGACCAACAGCAGTATACCACTGACGATCAATGCCGAGACCCACAGAGAGAGGAAGACATCCAGTATGTAAACCCCGGCAAGAGAGAGGATTATGAGGAAGACCAACATGAAGACGCCGGCGGCTGCGAGGAGGCCAGTGGCCAACCCTGCCCTCTTGCCTACAGGGGCCAACTCCGTCTTCGCCAACTCGACCTGCTTGTCGACAAGCTCCTGAAGCTGGGGCCTCAAGGCGTCGATGATCTCCTTGATGCTCCGGTCGGAAGGCTCGGGTCCCTCTCTGAGCTCCCTGCCGAATTCCGCTACCCGCTCTCGCCCATCCATCCCCACGCTCCTTTCCTCTGATCCTAGAACTACGAGTTCGTCTTGTCTTTCTTACCCGCTGTCCTGACTTTCTTACTCACTCGATTACTCCTGCCTGCTCCACGTAATCCGGTTGGCCTCGTGGGAGCGGCCATCCTTATCCTACACTAGATCTTAGTATCCAACATGTCATAAAGCACGCGAAGTGAATCGATGATGTAACATGAATACAGGTGTACAAAACCCGTCGCCTCTTGGCGGGATGGGAGTGGTATTGAAGCTGCACGTGGCGCTAGGAATCTCTTCTGGGGACGTGGCCACCTTCGTCGGGGCGGGGGGCAAGTCCGGTGCTATCCTTGCTGTCTCCGGCGGGCTCACGCAGAATGGTATGAAGGTCATCGTGGCCCCGACGACGAAGATGTTGTCGAGCGAAGCAGACAGGGTAGGCCCGCTCGTCACCTCAGAAGACCCAGGCGACCTGCGCGCGAAGACCGAGAAAGCACTCTCCAGAGCGACTGCGGTGGTCGTGGGATCGGGGATGCTCTCCAAGAACAGGGTAGGCGGCATCGACCCCGAGTGGGTCGGCAACCTCGCCGGACTAGCCGACGTGGTCCTGGTCGAGGCGGACGGATCGCGGCGGCGCCCGATCAAAGGCACCGCAGACCACGAGCCAGCCCTCCCGGACGCCGCCACCCTGCTCGTCGCCGTCGGCAACGTCCACGCGCTCGGAACACCCGTGGACGAAGAACACGTCCATCGCCCCGACATCTTCTCCGACCTCACCGGCATCGGTCAGGGCCAGAGCATAACCCCAAGAGTATTCGCCCTCGCCCTTTCGCAAGGCTCCCTTGCCAGAGTCCCGCGGGGAGCCAGAACGGCCGCCCTCATAACCGGCGTCGAACCAGGCCGCAGTATGTCCGACGCCTCGGTCATAACCCGTGAACTCTGGCGCCTCGGCGTCAGAAACGTCGTCTTGACGTCTCTCCCCACGGAATCACCAGCCCGAGTCTGGATCCCGTAGCCTCCTCCTAATTGCCTTTCGAACCCCGAGCCGACAACCCGTAGACGTTGCGCGTATCATTGTGTCATAATTATAACTCATTGATACGAACGAGGAGGTGAGGACGTTATCTGTTTGGATCGACGTAGATTCGCGTAGTGGGGTTCCGATCTACGTACAGGTCGTGGAGCAGATGCGACACGCGATCGAGTTCGGTGGTTTGGGACACGGTGAGCGTCTGCCGACGGTACGCCGCCTCGCAGGGGATCTCGCGATAGCACCGAATACCATCGTCAAGGCTTACAACGAGCTACAACGCATGGGGCTCGTCGAGAGCCGTCCTGGTGTGGGGACGGTGGTTGCCGAGGGGGTCGGGGAGGTGGTGCGAGAGCGGCGGGTCGCGGCGATCTTCGAGCGTCTGCGGGTGCTCGCGCGCGACGCGGCGGCGCTCGGTATCAGCGAGGACGATCTTTGGGCTGGCCTCGATTCGGAGTACGAGCGCATCCCGAGGGACGACAGGTGAGAGGAGCAGCAATGATCGCGGATACGCGTGCGGGCGGTGGGTCTCGGGTGCTGGATCAGGACCAGATGGCCATCGAGATAGGGACCTCGTCGCCGACTACGGGCGCAAGAGAGCTGTGGATGGGTTGAGCATCAGGGTCCCTGTAGGGTCCGTCTACGCCTGCATCGCCCTCGCTACAGGCTTGTTGCTCTTACCACTCTGGCTGTTCAACCGGAAAGCATACTGATCAGGGTAGAGGTTGTAGACTCTGGCTCGCTTTGCAGGATCCGGCACGACAGGATGATCGACACGGTGAGATTAGCATCCACAATTTCGATGGACGCTTCGCGCCGAGCCCCACGGGCCAGCTCCACCTCGGGAACCTCCGGACAGCGCTTCTGGCGTGGCTGTTCGCGCGTTCGGCCGGTGCGCGATTTCTGGTACGCGTGGAGGATCTCGACCGCTCGCGGGTACGTCCTGGCGTAGAGGAGGCACAGTTCTCCGATCTCAGGGCCCTTGGACTCGACTGGGACGGTCCTGCGGTGCGCCAGTCGGAGCGGATGGAACTGTACGAGGAGGCCATAGCCAGGCTCGATGCCGACGAACTACTCTACCCTTGCTACTGTACGCGGGCGGAGATCCGGTCAGCAGCCTCTGCGCCGCACGGCATCTCGGCTTCAGACCGTTATCCCGGAACCTGCCGTGAACTAACAGGGGCGCAGCGCGCCATGCGCGAAGCCTCCGGACGTCCTCCAGCGCTGCGGATGCGTTCGGACGGAGGCCGAATAGTCTTCGACGACCGGCTGCTTGGCCGTTTCGAGGAAGCGGTGGACGACTTCGTCGTGCGCCGCAACGACGGTACTCCAGCGTACCAGCTTGCCGTCGTTGTCGACGACGCCGCGCAGGGGATAGGCGAGGTGGTTAGGGGTGCGGATCTCACGGACTCGACCCCGCGCCAGATCCTACTGGCACGACTGCTCGGCCTGCCAGAGCTCCGATATGCTCACGTCCCGCTCGTGCTCGGCCCGGACGGACGGCGTCTCGCCAAGCGTCACGGCGCCGTCACGCTCTCGGAGCGGGGTGAGGGGCCTGACGAGGTGCATGCCTGGATGGCCCGCTCGCTCGGCCTCGCCAGAGCCGGGGAGATGCCGTCACCGGACGACCTCATCGCCCGCTTCGATCCGGAACGCCTGCCGCGCGAGCCGACCGTCTGGTCACCAAAGACCGCAGTCTGAGCCGCGCTCTATGGTACCTTTCCTAAGCAGCGCCGCTGCGGTGTCTGACAGCCATCAGCAAACGAAAAGCTGACCTGCTGAAGTGCTGACCGGCGCGGATTGGGGAAGGGCTTCCCCAATCCGCTAAGAGAGGAGACTTTGTGGACGTGTCTCAGAGGTTCGGAGGCTTGCAGCAAGAGATCGAAGAAAATGTCGGAGAGAGGATCGTCGCACTCAGGCGCGACATCCACCGCGAGCCCGAGCTGGGTTTCGATACGGAGAAGACCGCCGAGAAGGTGCTCGCGGCCCTCGAGGGTCTGCCCCTCGACTTAGAGACAGGGGTCGCGCGGAACGGGATCGTCGCCACGCTCGGGGGGGAAAGGGACGGACCGACGGTGGCGCTGCGGGCGGACATGGACGCCCTCCCGATAGAGGAGGAAACGGGCCTGCCTTTCTCCTCGGAGATAGAAGGCAGGATGCACGCCTGCGGCCACGACGGGCACACCAGCATGCTCGTCGGCGCGGCCCACGCGCTTTCGGGGATGAGGGATCGACTCAACGGCACCGTAAAGTTCGTCTTCCAGCCCGCAGAGGAGGGTGGAGGCGGAGGGAGAGTCATGGTCGACGAGGGGGTGGCAGACGATGTCTCCTCCATCTTCGCGCTGCACCTGTGGCCAGGGTTGCCGCTCGGGAAGGTGGCGACGAAGGCCGGCCCGATCATGGCCGCCGCCGACGCTTTCGAGATGGAGATCAGAGGCTCAGGAGGGCACGGCGCGATGCCCCACCTCGCAGCCGACGCCGTAGTCATCGCGGCACAGGTGGTGACGACGTTGCAGACCGTCGTCTCGCGGGAGGTAGACCCTGTCGAGCCTGCCGTCCTTACCGTGGGGGAGATCGGGGCCGGAACGGCCTTCAATATCATCCCTGAGAAGGCCCGCCTCGGGGGAACGGTCAGGACCCTGAACCAAGACCTCCGCGAGAGGATGCCAGGGCGTATAGAGGCCCTGGCTCGCGGCGTCGCGAAGGGGATGCGTGGCGACGCGAATCTGGACTACACCTTCTCTTACCCCGTCACCGTCAACGACGGAGGTGCGGCGGACCGCGTCCTGAGCGTAGCTGAGGACATCTTCGGCGGTGAGGCCGTCCTCGAGCTGCCCAACCCTTCGATGGGCGCCGAGGACTTCGCGTACTTCCTGGAGAAGGTGCCAGGGGCATTTATCTGGCTCGGCGTCGGGGAGGATATCTCGGGGCTGCACACGCCCCGGTTCGCCTTCGACGAGGAGGTCCTGCCGCGAGGGTCGGCGCTGCTCGCGGCGCTCGCGCTAGAAGCTAGTCAGCATCTCAGCTAGTCAGCACGCCGCCTGCGGGCGGCTTGTCAGCCTGGTTCGCCTAGGGGCCTCGCTCCGACGCTGGGACGACGCCTCCAGCACGACTGAACTGCCAACCGGCGCGAAGCGCCGTGCTGAAATGCTGACGAGCGAAGCCCGGAGGGCGTAGCGTGATGACTAGCTGAGATGCTAATACTTAGCTTCCAGGTGGGTTTACAAGGAAGCCTGCTGCTTCATCGGGGCCGAGCAGGACAAGCACTATCAGGATGACGGCCCCGAGCGGGATGAGGGTTGCGGCGGCGGCCCTGGCCCTGGTGACGTTCAGCGTCTCCTTTACGGCGACGGTGGCCACAAAGGCACCGTAAGGGACGGCAAGGAGGGGGGCGAAGGGGATCCAGAGCGCGAACCCTATTCCGCTCGCGTAGCCTAAAGCGCGGAAGAGGGGGAAGAAGCCACCACGCGAGAGCGTGCCTCCCCCGAGGATGACCAGAACGAGGACTACCAATCCGGCGACGAGCAGCGGCGCGAGCACGATGGCGACCACGAGCGCGAGGAAGGGGGCGTAGGTCAGCGCGAAGTTGAACTCGCGGAGCCAGAGCATCTGGAGCACCGCCTCGAGGAGCAGATCAAGGTAGATGACCACGGAGGCGAAGATGGCGGGCCGGATCACCCCTCCCTGCGGGTCGAGCCCCCTGAAGAAGCGGACCGGGGCGAACCAGACTCCTCGCAGGGCGCCCCAGAAGTCTTCAGGCGATTCGCCGCTGTATCCCACGTCTCCGCGGAGGTCCCTGCGGAACACTACGACCCTTGCTGCTTCTGTGTTTCTGAACCCTGTCCGTTCGAGTCTGGAGGCTCGCGCAAGACGCTGCCGACGCGCGTCTGGAGGATCAGGTCCCTCGTGTCCTCAGGGGGAAGCCTGGCGATGATGTCGCCGGTCTCCACGGAGACCCTGCCGCCGCCGGAGAAACGCCCTAAGAGTGTGACGTCGCCGGCCTCGACGCTGGCTTCGAGGGTGCCGAGGACCATGTCTTCGAGGAAAATGTCCCCCGAGCCGACCTCGAGATCCGCACCCCCGGTATCTGTGTTGACGTTTCCGACGCTGATATCTCCTCGAGGAGCTTCGACCTTGACGTCGCCACCCACGTCCCTGACCGTCACGTCCCCGGCTTCGGCTGCGACCGTCACGTTGCCCGAGATGCCCGAGACCTCGACGTCTCCTGCCTCGGACTCGATCTCGACGGAGCCGCCGGTCGGTACCCCGAGCGTGTAGTCGGCCCCCGTATCCTCGCCTCCGTCCGTCTCGATGACGACCTTCGAATCCTCGCGGGAGATGTCCACGGGCACCTCGGAGGCCCGCTGCTTGGCGGCGGCAGGGTCGGCGGCCATCGCGTATCGCGTAGCCTCGTAATCTACGGACCTGGATCCCTCTATGCCCTCGACGCGCACCTGGCCTGCGGCGTTGGCGAGTCGTACGCGCGGTTCCGGACCGGCTGAATCTATGGAATCCCTGGCGACGCTCGTGCCTGAGATGCTCTCGCCGAGGGACCTCCAGAGGAGTACCGCGGCCACCGCGAGCAGCGCCAGGAGCAGCACGGCGAGCAACAAAAGCAGCGAGGACACGCGGGAGGGCCGCCCGCGTTCCCTCTCTGACCCGGTGGGTACATGACCGCCGGGCGTTTGTGCGCGCCCGCCGCGTCGGGACTCCTCTTCGTCTCTGAAGCTCACCGGGGATCTACACCAGAACCGTCATTGCGGCACACGGCCGTAGACATCATCGAGCCTGACGATGTCCTCCTCGTCGAACTCGCCGAAGGAGATCTCTAGAATTCGCACCTCCTTTTCGCCGGGCGTGGAGAGCCTGTGCACCGTCCCTCGCGGGATGAACACCTTCTCCCCGGTCTCGGGCTCGAGGACCTCTTCGCCGAGCTGTACCTGGGCTCCCTTGTCCAGGACGACCCAGAGCTCGTCGCGGTGGTGGTGGTACTGGCGCGAGAGAGTGCCGCCAGGAGCGACGGTGATGATCTTGACGGTACACGGCAGATTGTGCGTGTACTGCTCGAACCTGCCCCAGGGCTTGTCTACCTTTATGGAGGGCGGACGGTGATCCAAGCGTGACCCCCTTTCGTGAATCGCCAGTTTAGCCGATCCACTGGCGGTTTTGGAGACGTATAACCCCGGAAGTCCGCGGCGTGGCATTCGCGCCTGGTCTACCGGCGTGGTTAGATGCGGAAGGCGGCTAAAGGAGGGAGGGCGAGTGCCCAGGATCGAGGTCGAAGACACTGGTACGTTCGATGTGGAGGAAGGAAAGCGGCTGGTCCTCGCCATAGAGGAGGACGCGGGGGTGGATATCCTGCACCGCTGTGGTTCTTACGCCAGGTGCACTACCTGCCGGATAGAGTACCTGGAGGGCGAGCCCGAAAAGATGACGAAGGCCGAACACGATGTGCTCGAGAAGCGAAACCTCCTCGGGCAGGTCAGGCTCTCGTGCCAGGCCCTCTGCGATCACGACATAAAGGTGCGGGTCCTGCTGACCGTCACCTCCACCGGCCTCGACGGCCCAGGACCACACCCCGAGCCCCATATCACACCCGACCC
>JACCSM010000477.1 GCA_013698525.1 Rubrobacteraceae bacterium | reverse complement strand
CATTCCTGAGCCGACGGTAGCTCGCCGTGCAGCCCATCTCCTCGATCCAGGGATGCTCGTCCGGCGGGACCGCCTGGGCGGTGAGCTGGCCGCCGATCCAGTCAGTCTCCTCGGTAAGCACGACCCTCCGGCCGAGACGCAACGCCGCGAGGGCGCCCGCCACACCTCCGAGACCCCCGCCCACGACCAGTATGTCCGTTCCGATCTCCAGGAGCGGCTAAGCCTCTCTGCGGGCGTACCTGCAGGTCAACAGCCGGGCGATGAATTCGGCAGAGCCAGACCTGGACTCGACTTGGCGTTCATGAGTTTCCTGCCAAGCTACCATCGGTCATGAACCTCCGCCCGGACATACTGGTCGTAGATCTCCCGCGCTCGTTGCATGGTCGCTTCGGAGAGCGGAGGCATCTCTGCTGCGGCGACGTTGTCTTCGACCTGCGCCGGGTTCTTGCCGCCCGGGATGGCGCAGGAGACGGCGGGGTGCATGAGGATCCAACGCAGCGAGAACTGCGCGAGGGTGTGTCCTTCTGGTACAAGCTCCTTCAGCTCTTCTGCGGCCAGGAGGCCAGTCTCGAAATCAACGCCGGAGAATGTCTCGCCCCTGTCGAAGGCCTGCCCATCGCGGTTGAAGTTGCGGTGGTCGTCCTCGGCAAACGCACGGTCCGAACGCATCTTGCCCGAGAGGAGGCCGCTGGCGAGGGGTACGCGGGCGAGGATGCCGACGTTGCGTTCTTCGGCGAGCGGGAAGTACCCCTCCGCCGGCTTCTGGCGGAAGATGTTGAAGATGATCTGGATGGTCGCGACGCCAGGATAATCGATGGCCATCCGCGCTTCTTCGACCTTCTCGACGCTCACGCCGTAGTTGCGGATTTTTCCTGCCTCTTGCAGCCTGTCCAGCGCCTCGAAGGTCGAGTCCTGACGGTACGCCTCCGTCGGCGGGCAGTGGAGCTGCAGCAGGTCCAGGGCTTCGACCCCGAGGTTCTTCAGGCTACGCTCGACGAAGGCGGAGAGGTTATCGTGGTTGTAACCTTCCGGAACGTGGGGATCGAGGCGGCGTCCGGCCTTGGTTGCGACCAGGATCTCATCGTGTGGACGATCTTCGAGGAGGCGCCCGATCAGCTTCTCGCTCCGTCCGTCGCCGTAGACGTCCGCCGTATCGAGGAAGTTAACGCCGAGGTCGACCGCGCGGTTCAACGCGGCGTAGGCGTCGTCCTCGCTTACGGTACCCCAGCCGTCACCGAGGGCCCAGGTGCCGAGGCTGATCTCGGAGACGCGCATCCCCGTCTCTCCAAGGTCTCTATATTCCAAAGTCCCGTCCTTTCCAGAGGATTCTCTATTCCGGGCCGTTGCGCCGAATGACCTCAGAGTACCAGCGGGCGCTCGACTTGGGGACGCGCCGCTGCGTTCCGTACTCCACGAACACTATCCCGAACCGTTTGGAGTACCCCTCTGCCCACTCGAAATTATCCAGGAAAGACCACACCATGTAACCGCGCAGGTCGACGCCACGCTCCATCGCGTCATGCGCGGCACGGAAGTGGGCGTCCAGGTAAGAGACGCGCTCCTCGTCGTCCACGTCGCCCTCGGGGTCTATGTAGTCGTGGACGGCCCGCCCGTTCTCGGTTACGTAGATGGGCAGGTCTGCATAATCTTCCTTGATCCGGACCAGTATCTCCGTCAGGCCATCCGGCTCCACAGGCCAGCCCATAGCGGTCTTCTCCGCATCGTGCGGCACGACGGGGCGGGCTCCAAGGTCGGCGAAGGGCATATCCTGCCCATCTTCCGAAGGAGCGTCGCGGACGGTGTTGCGGAAGTAGTAGTTGACCCCAAGGAAATCGATGGGAACGGAGATCCTGTCGAGGTCCCCCTCCCGGATGAAAGAGAGGTCCACGCCTCGCTCTCTGTAATATGAGAACACGTCCTCCGGGTAATCGCCGCGAAACAGGGGGTCCAGGTAGAGCCGGTTTGCTTGTCCGTCCACCCTGGTCGCGGCTTCCCTATCGGCTCTATGGTCTCGCGAGGGGTGGGCCGGATGCAGGTTCAA
>JACCSM010000470.1 GCA_013698525.1 Rubrobacteraceae bacterium | reverse complement strand
GCATATACACGACCCTCGTCTGGATTCTGGATGCTTGCGCCGTCGCCTTGGTTGTGGTTTCTTTCGGGGTAACCTTGCCGCTGGTTGGGTTCGTGCTGGTCTTCGCCCTGGTCGCGCTGAGCACCACTCTTCCCTCGGGACCGGGTTACGTAGGGCCCTTCCAGTACGCTTTCGTGGTCGCTCTAGGACCTTTCGCCGTTTCACGAGAGACCGCGCTGGCTATCTCCGTTGCCGCCCAGCTCGCTCTGCTCGGCTCCGTGACCCTCATAGGGCTTGCGCTCCTCCTGAAAGAACAACTGCGCGCGCCGGGCCGCTAAACAGAAAGACGAGCCGAAAGAAAGTGACCGCGAAGACAGCGGTCCTCCCGGTCACTTCACCGAAGATGGATGGCTTTCGCGAGGGCTCAAACTACAAGGATGTATCCTTACGGTCCTTAGCATCAGGGACATCCTCCAGGTTATCATGGTCCCGTGCGGATCAAGGGACTACTCATGGATTTGGACGGGACCCTCTACACCAACGACGGCCCGGTAGAGGGCGCGCGCGAGGCATTGAAGCGTCTCGACCAGGCCGGGGTCGCCTACCGTTTCATAACCAACGCCACCCACGAGCCTCGCCGAAGGATCGCCGCCCACCTGAAGGCCCTGGGGTTCCCCGCAAAAGAAGGCGCTATCTTCACCCCGGCCACCGCCGTGGCAGAGAAGCTCAGGCGCGAGGGAGTAGGTTGCTACCCCCTGCTCGACGGATCCCTTCTGGAAGACCTTGAGGGTATTCATATAACCGACGACTCCCCTGGGTGCGTGCTCGTGGGGAACCTGGGGGAAGGCTTCACCTACAAACGCCTCGATGCCGCCTTCCGCCACCTGATGGCTGGCGCCGATCTCATCGCTCTCTCGAAGAACCGCTACTGGCAGAAGGCCGGAGGCGAACTCTCCCTTGACGCCGGTCCCTTCGTGGCCGCTCTGGAGTACGCGAGCGGCAAGAGATCCATAGGCGTCGGCAAGCCCGAACGCGCCTTCTTCGAGCTCGCGCTAGAGTACCTGGGCCTGCCCTCTACGGACGTCGCCATGGTAGGGGACGACCCCGAGCTAGACGTGGGTGGAGCACAAGGTGCGGGCCTCCGCGCCATCCTGGTCGAGACCGGCCGGTACAGGCCGGGAGCGGAATCGCCTTTCCGACCAGACCTCGTCCTGGGGAGCGTGGCGCAGCTGCCGGAAGCACTAGATATCTAGGGGAAGCGTAGATCCGGATACCGTAGGGCTCTGGTTTCAACCACCGAAAGCTTCGGCGGCAGGCTACGAGAGCAGAGCGGCGTGGACGCTCACTCGCTGAAGATAGAGGATACTCGCAGGACCGCGACCCGCAGGGCACCCGACAAGCCAAGCCGTGGTCAGCGCTACACATACGTGTCACCCTCTTGGCAGAAAAATCAGCGCTGGCCTCCGCCGGCGAGCTCGTGGTCACGCCAGCTTTCGTGGAACACGAGGTGACCGCGGGCTCCCCGACGACGTACACGCTTCGGACGGCGCTGAGGTAGGCGGAACCGACTTCCGAAAACCACGAGTCGCACGCAGCGGACTATGTACCACCGTCTTTACACCACCGTAATACGGTGGTATTGTAGCCAGTGAGGACTAGCGTACCAAGGAAGGAGCGAAGGATGCCGTCGAGTCAGAATCGCCGCCGACTGGAGGTGCCTCGCCGGTTGTATGACGGGCTCAGGCAGGTCGCCGCGTCGGAGGACCGGCCAGTGACGAGCTTGGTCACCGACCTTTTGTCCTCTGCCCTCCCGGGCTACTGCTGGACGGAGCCGGACGAGCGGCTTGCCACGAAGCTCGACCCGCACGCCCGCCGGGCGCTGACCCTGGCGCACGAGGAGGCCAACGACTACGGCCACAACTACATCGGCACCGAGCACGTTCTCATCGGCGTCATCCGGGAGGGCGAAGGGGTCGCCGCAAGGGCGCTAGGCTCGCTCGGGGTGGATCTGCGCGCGGCGCGGGTCGTCGTCGAAACCATCGTAGGCCGGGCAAGGTATCCGGCCGGCGGGGAGGAGGTCCCCCCGCCCGGGTGGATACCCTACACGCCGCGCGTTCGCGAGGTGATCGGGCTGGCGGCCGACGAGGCTCGGCGCCTGGGGCACGACCACGTCGGCACCGAGCATTTGCTCCTGGGCATCATCCGCGAGGGCGAGGGGGTGGCCAACGTCATCCTGGAGAAGGCGGGGGCCCTCGACGAGGTGGCCCGCGTGCGGACGCTGGCGCTGCTGGACCAGCGGGAAGCCGAGGGCACAGACACCGGTGCCTGATCCGCCGCGGACCGAGCCCATAGCAGCCTTGGTCACCTCGCCCGAGGGACGGATCCTCGCCGAGTCCGTCCTCGGCACCGCCGATCCCGGAAGGATCGCTTTGAGCCTCGACGGGTTTTGCTCGTCCATGCTCGGTTCGCCAGTCGAGGAGGTGCTGTTCTGCGACATAAGCATCGGCGCCGCGTTCGGTCTACGGCTTGGCAACGCCCGACAGGTGGTGCTCAGGGCCCATCGGCCCGACCGGGACCCCGACCTTCTCGCCTCCGTGTACCGGATGCAACTCCACCTGTCGGACCGGGGCTTCCCTTGCCCGAGGCCGGTGCTGGGGCCTGCGCCCTTCGGCGCTGGGCTCGCCAACGTCCTCGCCGAGGGTGTCGAGTCCGAACAACCTGAGCTGTGGAAGCAGGATAGACGTCTCGAACAGCACGGGCCGCGCGACCGCCCGCAGCTTCTCAGTACCGGGTAGGTACTCGACGTTGTAGCGGGAGAGGGGCTCACCGGCGTACTCCAGGGTGAAGCTCCGCTGGCGCAGCCACAGGGCGGCCTCATGCCCGGCAAGCCCTTCCTTGCCTACACCGAACCCGGGCTAAACTCACCGCGGTTCAAGGATCTGTAGCTGTCCATCCGTCTTGCCCGTGATGAACACGCGTCCGCTGGCCGGGTCCACGGCCACGGTGTTCGGCTGCCGGACGCTGGGGTAGCGGGCGATCTCGCGCAGCGTGCGCCCCTCCAGCGCGAATTGGACCACGCGCTGCTCGGCGGTGAGCGTTACCCACAGCTGGCTGCGCCGGGGGTCTATGGCTATCCCATACGGTGAGCCGGGAAGCGACACGCGGTCGAGCTGGTTCGGATTAGGGCGCGCGCTGTAGATGAGAACGGCGTCGCCGCGCGTGTCCGTCACGTAGAAGCGGTTCTCGGGACCCGCCTTCACGTGGGTCGGGCCCTCACCCGCATCCGTGCGGCCCAGCGACTCCAGGGTGTCTGCCTCGAAGACCTCAAGGGTCAGGCCCCTGACACCGACGACGCCCACCAGGCCGTTATCAGTCACCGCGACCCCGCCGGGCTTGAGCGCGGTCTCTATCTTCTCTATTTCACGTCCATCTTCGACGATCGAGGCGGTGCTCGCCATCTCGTTGACCACGAAGATCCGGCCGCTCGGAGCCGCGGCGGCGCTGTGCGGAAAGTCTCCGACCGGCGTCTCGCTCGTGATCTCCCCTTCCGGCAGGCCGACCTGCACGAGGGAATCGGAGCCTTCGGCCGGCACGAGTACAGGGCCGCCTGGGGCGGCGAGATCCAGGTGCCTGGCCGACTCAGGCAACTCCACCCTTCGGAGCGTCTCTCCGCTTTCGCCTTCGACCAGCGCGAGCTCGTTGGGGTTGCGCAGGGCCACCGCGACCAGCCCGCTCTCGGGGTCCGCCGCTATCCCTTCCGGCGCGGAGCCGACCTCGACCACCCTGCCGGCCGGCTCCTCCTCGAGCGGCGGCGCCTCGGCGGGCTCCGGAGCCGGGGGTGGTTTCTTCGGCGCGGCGTCCTGTTTCGGGGCGTCTTGTTTCGTGGCGACCTGTTCAGCCCCGCAGCCTACAGGCACGAACAGAATGG
>JACCSM010000439.1 GCA_013698525.1 Rubrobacteraceae bacterium | reverse complement strand
CGACAACAGGGACGACCACCAGCGATGATACCGCCGGAGTTACCACCGGGGCGAGCACTGGAGCAGCGACTACCGGCGATACCACCTCGCCCAGGGACGGCGTGATTCGCGACACGATCCCCGAGAGTAGCGTGCTACCCAACACCGGTGGCCCCTCCGTCATCGTGCCTGTGGCCGCTGTGCTCACGTTGCTCATCAGCGGGGCGGCGAAAGCGCTGTTGTTCGTGCGCCGGCGGTAGTACTCTCCGCTGGAGGGAAGGGAGCCCGGTGTTCAGAGAAGGAAACTCGCTTCTCAAGGTGGGTGTGATCCTGATGGCCCTCGCTCTCGCCCTGGTGATCGCCGCGTTGGTGGTGAGCGTCACCCTAGGCAGCGAGCCCGGGCGGGTGGCAGCAGAGGTTGCGAGCAAGGCTGTTGGCGAAGCGTCGCGTTACTCCTCCGGGGAGCAGGAGTCGTCGCTTGGGTACGGCTCGTCCTCCCGCTCTGGTGAGCCGGTGAGGCAGCGCAAGGAGGATGCCAAGAAGCCGCAGGCGGTGGCTGCTGCATTCGAACCCGAAGCTTCGAAGTCTCGATCCGAGATGCCTCAATCGGGGAGCCAGCAAACACCCTCTGAGCCCGAACTCCGACCACAACAGCACCAAGCTCAGCCCCGTGAGCAACTTCTGCCGGCGGCGGAAGATACCGACTGGCCCGGGCCCACCCAAGAAGAGCTACAGAGCGCCAACGCGCCACGCCATTACAACCTGCCAGCAGGGGCGATAATGGGCCTCACCATACACTCGATAGGCATATACAACGCCCCCGTGTTCGACTCAGATAGCCAGTGGGCACTGGCCACAGGGGTTGCCCACGTGCCACAAACCTCCTTGCCATGGTCACCTACTGCTCAGAGGAACGTCTACCTGGCTGGACATCGCATGGGTTTTAGAGGAACGTGGAGTCGACTTATCTTCTATAATCTCGACGAGCTGAGGGAGGGCGAGAAGGTAGTGCTCGAGGACCGCACAGGCCGTAGTTATGAGTACCGGGTGAGCGAAACCTTCCTTGCCGACCCCACCGATTCATGGGTTATGGGGCAGGTGAGAGGGAGGGACATGCTGACGTTGCAGACCTGCACCCCGATCCCTACCTTCGAGAAGCGTCTGATCATTCGTGCAGACCGCGTATAGATCACAGCCTCCCACACTACTGCGCTGCCCGGAGCCATCCACGACCTACCCCTTTTCGATCCCGGCGATGTAAGAGACGAGGACCCTTCGACGTGAGCAGCACACCAAAGGACTGGTCCGTGCAGCGTTGGGCGTACGCGAAGGTTGTGGAGATCTTCGGCTCGGACCTGCGCTCACTCGCGACGTTCCGTATCGTGCTGGCGCTACTTGTGATCTCCGACCTCGCCAATCGGGCCACCGATCTCTCCGCCCACTACACCGACGCGGGCATCATGCCCCGCACCGTTCTTGTAGAGCAGGTGTTGAGCCCCTGGGCGTTCTCGCTCGACCTCATGAACGGCGGGGCCCTGTTCCAGGCGCTTTTGTTCGCCGTCGCAGCACTCGCGGCGTTCGGAATGCTCGTCGGCTACCGCACGCGCCTGATGACCTTCATCGTGTGGGTGTTGCTGCTCTCGATTCAATTGCGCAACCCGCTGGTCAACGGCTCCGAGAGCCCCATGTTGCGCATGTTGCTCTTCTGGGGCATGTTGTTGCCGCTGGGCGCCTACTGGTCGGTGGATCGCACGCGGTCTGCGCTCCCGCGTCCTTCGCCACGCTTTCTGTCGCTGGCCACCTTCGGCCTGCTCATGCAGATCGCCTTCGTCTACTGGTTCACCGCCGCCCTGAAGTCGGGACCCGAGTGGCGTACGGATTACACCGCGCTCTACTACGCGCTCAGCTTTGACCAGCTCGCCACGCCTATCGGCCATGTGCTGCTTGACTTCCCCAGCTTGCTCCAGGTGCTGACCTTCGGCACGTTAGTGCTCGAGGTCCTCGGACCACTCCTGCTGTTCTGGCCGTTCTTCACCGGTCCGGTCCGCACCGGGGCCGCGCTGGCCATTATGAGCCTCCACTTCGGCATATGGCTGACGATGGACATAGGGATCTTCCCCTGGATCAGCGCGTTCTGCATGGTCTGCTTTTTCCCCACCTGGTTCTGGGACAGGGCTTCGACGCTCCACTCCGTGCTGTTGCGGCGGGTCGAGTTCGTCCGCCGCCTACAACTCGCGACGGCGCGGTTGGCCCAAGCTATCGTGGCCTTCTCCAAGGCGGTCCTGCCGTTCCTGATGAACGCCAGGCAACTCCTGTTCGCGGACCCCGCGCTGCATGGCGGCCCGCTGGCTGACCACACCGCGGGCGCAGCCCCGTCTCTGGCGGTCGGAACACATCACGACGAAGCCCCCGCCGAAGAACCAGAACCGGCCGAGTTGCGATCTTCGCTCGCCACGAACCTGCTCGCTTTCTTCTTTATCTTCTACATCCTCTGCTGGAACCTCACCACGGCCACCTCGTTCACGTTGCCCGAGCGCACCGTCCCGCTCGGTCCCTTCCTCGGCCTCGACCAGTACTGGGGTATGTTCGCCCCCTCCCCGAGCAAGGAAGACGGCTGGTACGTGATCCCCGGCGAACTGCGCGACGGCCGGAAAGTGGATCTCATGCCCATCACCCGCGACGATTACGGCATGCACCGTGTCTCTTACGAGAAACCGCAAGACATCCCCGCCACCTACAAGAACGAGCACTGGCGCAAGTACCTGGAGAACATCTATAATCAGGATCACGCCGACCAGCGCCTGTACTTCGGCCAGTACATCTGCCGCCAGTGGAACGCCCATCATACGGGCGCGGACACCCTTGAAACCTTCCGGATCATCTACCTGCTGGAGATGACACTGCCGGATTACCAGCAGTCTAAACCGGAGAAGGTAGACCTCTGGAACCACACATGCTAGCGATACGTGTGTCCGACCGCAGACGGAGTCCCAGTCCGAGCCGTGTCCACCGCACGGGCCCGATCAATAGCTGATGGGCATCGAACCTTTGGCCGGCACCGGTTTCGACCGTCGCACCGATGCCCCGAGGAACGGCGGATCTCTAGCGAGGTGGCGCAGCCGGCCGGCGCGGACCGGACGGCTCGGGCGCCGGGCGCCGTTCGGGAAGTGATGGCGAACCGGTGGGACCGGATCGCCCTGGCCTCCGTTCTGGCCGGCGTTATCGTCCGTATCATCTGGGGGTTGGTGATCCACCCTCCCTTCGATTACCTCTACTCGGACATGGGCGCGTACGTCGAGCGGGCCCAGCGGCTCGCCGCGGGCGCCGGCCTGC
>JACCSM010000430.1 GCA_013698525.1 Rubrobacteraceae bacterium | reverse complement strand
CTTCGCCCGCTTCGAGGACGCTGCTGGTCTTCGGGAGTACATGGAACATCCCGCACATCTGGCCGTCGTCGAGAAGCTAGACGCCACCACGACGGGCCGCATCGTCGCCGACTACGAGTTCTAGATTTGTGGCGATGCCCGACTACGAAAACATAACGGCGGGCGGGTTGAAGAGCAGGCTCGATGCGGGTGAACGCCCCATGCTACTCGATGTGCGCGAGCCGTGGGAGTTCGAACTCGCGCGAATCGAGGGCTCGAAGCTCATCCCGATGTCCCAGCTGGAGGAGCGTTTTACCGAGCTCGACCCTGGCTCCGAGACCGTGGTGATCTGCCATCACGGCAACCGCAGCTCCTACGTCGCCCAGGCCCTTCAGCGAACCGGCTTCGAGAAGGTCCTCAACCTCGAAGGCGGCCTCGACGCCTACTCTTTCGTGGACGAGTCCGTCCCGAGGTATTGAATCAAGGTTCCGGGATGGGATTCGCGCGAGAGACGCCGTGCCTGAGCGTCAAATAGGGAGATACGAGGAGGCCCCCGCGGCCTGTCTGACCCACGATCCCCGTGCCCCCGAAGTGACGCGCAGGGTAATCGACATGATCCAACATCGACTCCCTGGCACGGTAGTTGTGCGTCGCCTTCTGCCAACTTCGCGTTTGGGTTCTCGGAGGTTCGCATGTGTTTGTAGGCCAATAGCGCCGTCCAAGCAACGGCAACATGCCCGCTCGTGGGGATGCGCCGGCCTGCCGTAGCAGGCACTATGCTTGCATTAGTAAAGGCTATCGATGAGGTCGCACATGAAAGATCGAATGAATGAGATCCGGAGTACGAGGGCCCCGACACTGAGGGAAGACCAGATCGAGATCCTCAAACGCTACGGGCAGACGAGGAAGACTGAGGTCGGGGATATCCTGTTCAGGGCAGGCGACACCTCAAACGACTTCATAGTCGTCCTCGAGGGCGAGGTAGAGGTAATCGACGACTTCGCCGGCGAGGCAAGGACGATAGGTGTCTTCCTTCCGGGCCGTTTCTTGGGAGAGCTGAACATGCTGACCGGGCAGGCAATGTACCTCTCGGCCATGGTGAGTAAGGATGGGGAGGTGCTGGCTATACCTCGCGAGCGGCTGAAAGAGGTCGTTACCGAGGAGCCCAATCTCTCGGACATCATCCTCAAGGCCTTCCTGGCCAGGCGCTCCTACATGATGAGGACCGGCCTTGGCTTGAGGATAATAGGCTCGCGCCACTCGGGCGACGCGACGCGCCTGAGGGAGTTCGCGGCCCGCAACCGACTGCCCCACGTCTGGATCGAACTCGAGGAGGACCCCGGGGCCGAGGCCTTGCTAGAGAGGTTCGGTGCGAAGCCATCGGAGATACCGGTGACCATCTGGCAGGGGGAGGATGTGCTCAAGAACCCGACGAACTCTGAGTTTGCCCACACCGTAGGCCTGAAGATTGATGCCCCCCGGGAACGAACCTACGACCTCGTGGTAGTGGGGGCGGGACCTGCTGGCCTTGGTGCGTCGGTCTACGGGGCTTCGGAGGGTCTCGCTACCCTCGCCCTAGAGTCGGTGGCCCTGGGGGGCCAGGCGGGCACCTCCTCGCGGATAGAGAACTACCCTGGCTTCCCAGCCGGCCTCTCCGGCTTCGAGCTCGCCAGCCGCGTCCTGGTCCAAGCCGACAAGTTCGGCGCCCGCACCGCGGTGCCTCAGGAGGCTGTCGGACTAAGAAGGGAGGACGGCTACTACCGTATCGAGCTCTCCGAGGGCGGCGAGGTCGCGGCGCGCAGCGTGATAGCAGCGACAGGCGCACGCTACCGCAGGCTGGAGGTGGCCCGCCTCGGGCGTTTCGAGGGAGTAAGCGTCCACTACGCCGCCACTGAGGCCGAGGCACTGCGGTGTGAAGGGGAGGAGGTCGCGGTCGTCGGCGGGGGCAATTCGGCGGGGCAGGCGGCATTGTTCCTGGCGGGACGCACGAGGAAGGTTTACCTGCTCATAAGGGGCGAGGATCTGATCAAGAGCATGTCGAGGTACCTCGTGGACCG
Source organism: Rubrobacteraceae bacterium (assembly GCA_013698525.1). Classification (GTDB taxonomy): domain Bacteria; phylum Actinomycetota; class Rubrobacteria; order Rubrobacterales; family Rubrobacteraceae; genus Rubrobacter_D. The sequence continues at coordinate 4,913 of JACCSM010000430.1, read as the reverse complement.
GATCATGAATACCGAGAACGTCGAGCTGCTCGCCAGCACGGAGGTCCGAGAACTCCTGGGGGAGGAGCGTCTGGAGGGGATCTTGGTCGAGGACAACCGCTCGGGCACACACCGGACCCTCGGAGTTCGGGCCCTCTTCGTCTTCATCGGTGCTGAGGCCAACACAGGCTGGCTCCAAGGGACCGTCGAACTCGACGAGCGCGGCTTCGTCCTGACGGGCAGGGAGTTGGACGGTTCTGCGCTCGAGGAAGACGCCTGGCGAGAACGTTCGCGGGAGCCGTACCTCCTGGAGACGAGCGTGCCGGGAGTATTCGCGGCCGGCGACGTGCGCAGCGGCTCGATCAAGCGGTGCGCCTCAGCGGTGGGGGAGGGTGCTATGGCGGTGAGGTTGGTCCATCAGTACCTGGTCGATGCCGGCGTGCAAAAAGCGTGAGGATTCCGCACCTCACCGCCCACCAGGACCAGCCCAACCGGCTGCAGTTCAGGTGAGCTTGACGACCCTCAGGATTCCATCCGCTCGACCCACTGTGCCCGCCACTCCGGCGCCTCAAACGGCTCGGCAAAGTACCATCTGTCTCGCCACATCTTCCCGTCGCGCAGCTCGAAGATTAGCACCGTGTCTAATACCTGCCCGCCGCCGTAGTCGTAAACTCCCTCGGCAACCCACAGTCCCTCCTTGACCAGCACTCGATGCAACCTGATAGACGGCGGCGGCGTTTCACCCCGGTAAGTGGGGTAGGCTTCCTGGAACGCCCTCAAGTTCTCCCTCCCCCGGAAGCGCTCTCCTGACTGGGGCATCTCCATCACGTAGTCCTCGTGGCGCACGTTGTATTCCTCTTCGGGGCTGAGGTTGGACAACAGCTCCGTGAGGAAGCGGTACGCCTCATGCTCGTCCATCTCCTCGAGGTTGGGCACCCGCTGCTCGTCCATCTCCGCTTCTCCTTTCGTAGTGAGGAGGCCAGCACCTACCCACCACCATGCTGCCATCCAGTAAATACTAGCGTATCCGCTGAAAGCCTATTCGCCGAAACTCGCAGAAAAGGCTTTCTTGGAAGTTAACAATCGAGAGCTCTGGTCTGTACGAAACCCTCGTCCCTACATCTCGTGGCGCTGGGTAAAGTTCTACGCGAAGTTAGCCTGCCCTGACTAGCTCCTCGATTCGACGGTAGAGGCCTGCGGCGAGGCCCTCTGGTTCGGCGGAGCGTTCGGTGAGCATCCTGGCTACCTGACCGGTCTCGGTCTCGCCGGCTATCTCGAAGGTAAGGACCACAGGCTCCGCATCTTCGAGGCCCAATTCCTCCGCAATGGCCAGCCTGACTCGGGACACTTCGCTGCCGGTCTTGGCGGAGATCTCACGGCTTGCGGCCCCAGGGTCGAACTCCTGGCAGACCTCGATACCGCCCCCCAGGCGCCGCTCCCACCACCATGGGGCGCTTACGCCTGTAAAGCTCTCGTTCACGAGGGCTGTCGCGCTGTCGGCGAGAAGTTGGTTTAGGTACTCGGGCACGGGTGTTTTATACCAGGCGCGGGCTTAACTGCGGCGGTCCGCTACTATACAATGCGGGGAGGGAAGGAGTTGTACGATGCTTCTTGTAAAAGACTCGATGACCCGTGAGATCGTGACGCTCTCGCCGGATGAGACGGCGGGGACGGCGCTCGCCCTGTGCCGGGAGAGGCGTATCAGGCACCTTCCTGTCCTCGAGGAGGGGAGACTCATCGGAATAGTCTCGGATCGGGATCTGCGCTCGTCCACCTCTGCGCTCGGCGACCCCGCGCGGGCCACGGCCCTGCAAGAGATCCTGGTAGAAGACGTGATGGCAGGTGACGTTGTTGCCGCCCTCCCCGACGACCCTATAGAACAGGCGGCGAACACGATGCGGGAGCGCAGGATCGGCTGTCTCCCCGTGGTCGAGGACGATGAGCTTGTCGGCATCATCACCACCTCGGACGTGATGGATGCGCTGGTCTACCTGGTCGGTGCCAACGAGCCTGGGAGCCGCATGGAGATCGCCGTCCCTGACAGGCCGGGATCCCTGGCCGGCGCGGCAGGCGTCTTCGGGATGTGCGGCATAAACATCGTCAGCGCAGCGATGGGTCCGACACGCGAGCCCGCGGACGCGGGAAAACCAAGGGAGCGGATCGTCGTGTTCAGGGTAGACACCATCGACACGGCAGAAGTGGTTGGATACCTCGACGAGGCTGGGTATCCTGTCCTATGGCCGCCCAAGCCTTGAGCGGCCGGGCTGTCATCGTCCACGACCTGGCCCTGGAGAACTACGGCTTTGGGGGTGACCATCCTTTCAATCCCCTGCGTGTCAGGCTCGCGCTCGAGCTCTGCGAAGCCCTCGGGTTGCTGGAAGATTACCCCTTAGTCTCCCCCGGGCCCGCGACCGACGAAGACCTGACGACGGTCCATACCCTCACCTACGTGCGTATGGTCCAGAAGGCCGGGAGATCCCTCAGCACGCTCTCCGACCTTCTGGACTACGGCCTCGGGACCCCGGACAATCCCATCTTTCCTGACATGCACGAAGCCTGCGCCCGCGTGGTAGGGGGTGTGCTCGCCGCGTGCCGGCTCGTGATGGCTGGGGAAGTGGACCACGCCATGTGCATCTCGGGCGGGTTGCACCACGCCCTGCGCTCGAAGGCGAGCGGTTTCTGCGTCTACAACGATGCCGGCGTCGCGATCTCACGCCTCAAAGAGGAGCATCCAGGCATCCGCATCGTCTACGTCGACACCGACGCACACCACGGTGACGGAGTGCAGTGGATGTTCTACAGCGACCCTGACGTCCTGACCGTCTCGATGCACGAGTCAGGGCGCTACCTCTTCCCAGGGACGGGCGGTGTCGACGAGAAGGGACGCAACGGCGGCGTCGGCTACTCCGTCAACGTGCCGCTCGAGCCCTTTACGGACGACGAGTCCTGGATCTCCTGCTTCGAGGCCGTCGTCCCAGAGGTCCTTCGCGCCTTCGGCCCCGACCTGATCCTCTCCCAGAATGGCTGCGACGGCCATATCCTCGACCCCCTGACGCACCTCTCCGCTACGACCCGCCTCTACGAGCACGTGCCCCAACGGATGCACGACCTCGCCCACGAGCTCTGCAGTGGCCGCTGGGTCGCCACCGGCGGCGGGGGCTACGACATCTGGCGCGTCGTACCGCGCGCCTGGACCGTGCTCTGGGCCGCCGTCTCCCACCAGCATCTACCCGAAAAAGTGCCCGAAGACTGGCTCTCGAATTGGGGAGAGAAGAGCCCAGTCGAGCTACCGCCTCTCATGCGCGATGCCCCAGAGGATTATCCGCAGGGACCGCCGTCCGCGAAGATAGCGGAACGTAACCTTCGCACCATCCAAGAGGTGGTCGAGAAAGTGCTACCCAGCATTCAATAGGACAGATAGGGTTGCGCATCCGGCTTCGTCGCGGTATGTTGCTTTGGGTGACCAGTTCGGCGATCCGGAGATGATAGTGCGAAGCATACCAACATTGCATGGCGTAGCGGCCTCGTCCGCCTCGTCGACCGAGACGAAGCCGGGGATAGAGATAGAGCGTCGCGTCACCGAGGAACCTCCCTACAAGGTCATACTGCACAACGATGACTACACGCCGATGGAGCACGTCGTCGCCGTGTTGCAAAAAGTCATCCCGCGCATGTCCGTAAAGAGGGCCGTGGATATCATGATGGAAGCCCACACCAAGGGCAAAGCCGTCGCCACCAAGTGCCACAAAGAGCTCGCCGAACTCTACCAGGACGGGCTCAACAACGAGGGCCTTATCGCCTCTATAGAGCCTGACTGAGCGTTCGTCACTGAGAGAGGCCTGGGGAACCGCATAGTACGCCAGTATGATCGTACAAACACACGTGGCCAGGAGACCACTTATCAATCCTCTCGAGATCATCCGCCAGGCACGGGCCGAAACGCTCACTGACGAAGCCGGTCACGTCGTCACGTTGGAGCTTCTTTCTGGTCTTGCCCAAACAGAACTACAGGATTTCGCAGACCAGGTGCCATGTCGTGTTCCACCAGAGACCGCGTAGTTGCTGAGATCGTGCAGTGGTTTCTACGGTACGGTCGAACAGGTCGATTTCACCGGGAGAGATCTCATGTTCGAGTTCGAACCGGCACTTCCACATGGCCTTCCGATCGCAGCAGACGGCTATGGCAATATTTGGGTCGTCGATCTACATCCCGGCACCGCGAGGTGGGGACCGATCTATTTCGCATGCCACGACGCACCCGTGAACCTGTACCAGGCCGGCTCGCCGGTACAGTTCCTGGATGAGCTGTTCCGGATGTTCGAGCCGCCGCACCAGAGCCTTATCGACGATGTTCACGAGGACCGGCTGGCCCACGTATGGCAGACGAACCCAGGGGTCCTTTCCTACGAACAATGTCTCCGGTCAGAAGACCCCATCCTCTCAGCCTTCGCACGCGAGCTCGACGAAAGCTTTCAGATAATCGACCTGCGCTGTGCGAAACCTGGCGATGGCTTTTCCTGGGGCCGCTACGGCCCAAAGACGCAGATCAAACGCTTCCGTACGCATGCCGTGTTCGCCTATCAGAAACCGAAGAGCATCATTTCCCGGCTCCTCGGACGCGCGCCTGGGTGATGCTTGCTACAATCTGCTTCTGATGAGTACCAATCTCGTCCTTGCGACCCCCGAAGAAGCCGAAGCGATCCTGGAATATTTCAACGGCTTCCACGATGGGTTCATCAAGCAACTCACCCTGAACTCGTACGACTACTTCGAGAGCCGAGGGGTGCAAGCCTGCTCGGGGCGCCTGGATCTCGACTTGGTGATCGCCCACTACAACTACCGCAACGGGGAGCCTCCAGCGAACCAGATCGTCCACGCGCGCTTTACACACGTCCGCCATCTGCACGCCGACATGCCAGGCGGAGCCGCCGAGT
>JACCSM010000424.1 GCA_013698525.1 Rubrobacteraceae bacterium | reverse complement strand
GATTCGAGATCCTGGACCCCTACCGACTCCGTAAAGCCGACCATCTCGAAGTTACTGGGGTGGACCCAGAGGACCGCGCTAGTGTTCTCGTTTACGGCGTTCTCGTAATCTGAGAGCCTCGTACGGTTTGTGGTTCCGACCTCCCTGAGTCTGGCGCCGGAGAGGGCGAGCACTTCAGGGATGCGGAATCCGCCCCCGATCTCGATAAGCTGGCCGCGAGAGACGATCACTTCGGGCGCCACAGACGCTTTCGACGCGACGACCGCAGCTAGCGCGAGGAGCGTCGCCCCAGCACAGTTGTTGACGACGAGCGAATCATCGGCGCCGGTCAGCTCCCTGAGAAGCGGTACCGCGTGATCGTAGCGCGAGCCCCTGCTGCCGGAGCGCAGATCGTACTCCAGGTTGGAGTAGCCGGTGGCCGCATCGTAGGCCGCCAGTGCCGCCTGCACGGAGAGGACCGAGCGCCCCAGGTTGGTATGAAGGACCACGCCTGTTGCGTTGACGACGCGCCTGAGACCTCTAGTGGTGAGGAGCCCTGAGGCTGCGTCGGCGACGGCCCTCTCTGAGACCTCCGGTCCCTCGCCCGCGACGATCCGGCGCCGCAGGCCTCCGAGCGCTTCGCGGACGGCCGCTGTCGCCGAAGCCCGACCGTGACGGGCGGCGAGCGTCTGTCCCGACGGGTCGCGCATCACGGCGTCCACCGCAGGGAGGCTCCTTAGTAGGTCCCTTTTCCCCGTCTCCATCATGCGCGGCAAGTATAACCTTGCAGCATGGGTGCTGTGCTAAACTTGCGCCGTCGATGCTCGGGAGAGCCGGAAGGATGCTGCTTTTGGGCCAGGGAACCACGAAATTCGTGGTCGGGGCGACCGTCGGGGCCGTCGGTGGTTTCGCCGTCGGAGCCTTCGCGACCACAACGACCGCGCGGTCGGCTCGCCAATCGGCGCTAGGCGGGCTGGATGTCTCCGCGCGTTTTTTGGGCAGGACCGTGGTCCGGGCTGTGGATGGCCTGGGTTCCATTGTGGAATCCGGCTATACCCGCATTCGTGGCCGTGAGAAGTATCTCGAACACGAGATCGACGAGCTCAGGGAGCAGATCGCACGCCTGCAGCAGCGTATTGACTGAGAGCGGGAAGGGTTACCCTTCCCGCTCTCAGTCAGCATTTCAGCACTTCAGCACGCCGCCCTGCGGGCGGCTTGTCAGCACTTCAGCAAGTCGTCCTGTAGCCTCGCCAAGGGCGTAGAAGCCGACTGCCGCTGGTAGCGGTTCGTCGTACGCGGCAGGGCAAGGTCCTCAACGGGCGAAGCTGACATGCTGACAAGCGAGGGCCGAAGGCCCGCAGCGTGCTGACAAGGCGCCAACGGCGCCGTGCTGACGAGCGTAGGCGAAGCCGGAGCGTGCTTTCAAGCGCCGAAGAAGCGCCGCAGCCAGTCGGGCAGGCCTGCGCCTTCGTCCGTGGCCCTCTTGTAGTCTGCCAGGTCGTCGGGGTGTACCGGGGTGCCAGACTCGCCGAGGAGGGCGCTGGCGTCCTTCAGACGAGTCTCTGGCGTCCCATCGGAGAATGCAGCCTCGACCAGGTAGTTGCCGTTCCAGCGGACGCGGTAGATGCGAAGGCCTGCGAGCTCGTTTTGTGTAAAGCGGCGGTCGAGGTCTGAAGCTGCGGCCCTGGCGTCCTCCTCGCGGGCGAACTCGTAGCCCAGAGTAGAGGTCTGTGCCCCTGAGCCTTCCTCCATTTCAGGATGCTCCAAGCCTCGACATCCAGAGACCCGGGTCGCGAACCTCTTCGAGTGAGGGAAGGTTCTCGGGCCTCTCCCAGATACGGTTCAGGCCCTCCATCCCCTGCCGCCTGACCACGGCGTCGGCGAAGCGTTCGCCGAGCCTGTACTGCTCCAGCTTGACGTCGAGACCCGTCAGGCGGAAGACGGCGGTCTCGAGGGGTGGGCGGTGGGCCCTGCTCCTCGCCATGCGCTCCTTGAGATCGTCGTAGTGGGGCACCAAGCCCTTGCCGACGTTGTGCATCACGTAGTCCGAGTAGC
>JACCSM010000384.1 GCA_013698525.1 Rubrobacteraceae bacterium | reverse complement strand
CAGTGAGAGGAACAGGTACTTTGCCCGGTCGTCATCTTCCAACTAAATGCGACCTCCGGTAGTTGAGCGCCTCGGCGACGTGCTCGGCTGCTATCTCCTCTTCGCCCGAGAGGTCGGCTACGGTCCTTGCCACCCTGAGCACCCTATCGTGCCCCCTCCCCGAGAGCCCCATCCGGTCCACCGCCCGGGAGAAGAGCGTCTCCGCATCACCCCGCAGCGCGCAAACCTCGCGTAGCCTGCGTCCTGAGAGCGCTGAGTTGGAAGTGCCCTGACGCATGTCCTGGATTCCACGCGCCCCGCTGACACGCTCCCTCACGAGCCTGGACTCTTCGGCCTGTCTCTCCTCGCGCAGTTCCTGGCGCGTAAGGCGCGGCACGTCGACGAAGAGGTCCATTCGATCTAGCAGCGGGCCCGAGATGCGGCCCTGGTAGCGTTCAATCTGGCCCGCCGTGCACCGGCAGACCTTCCTCCTGTCCCCCGCATACCCGCAGGGACAGGGGTTCATAGAACACAGTAGCGTGACGCGCGCAGGATAGGTGAGCGTCGCCGCCACCCGTGAGATCGTCACCTGCCCATCCTCGAGGGGCTGGCGTAGGGCCTCGAGCGCTGTCCGGCTGAACTCGGGCAACTCGTCGAGGAAGAGCACGCCGTGGTGCGCCAGCGACACTTCCCCGGGCCGCGGGTTGCTCCCACCCCCCGCGAGCCCGGAGGTCGATACAGTATGGTGCGGCGCCCTGAACGGCCTCCGCGTGACGAGCGTCCCGTTGCCCTCCCCGCTGGCGCTGTGGACCTTGGTTACCTCGATGCGCTCCTCCATGGTGAGCGGGGGTAGTATGCCTGGCATCCTGCGCGCGAGCATGGTCTTCCCAGAGCCAGGCGGCCCACTCATCACGACGTTGTGCGCCCCAGCCGCGGCAACCTCCAGGGCCCGCTTCGCATAGCGTTGCCCGGCTACGTCGGCAAAGTCCTCGCCAGCCTCGACGGGCCGCCCATCCTCGACGGCCGGTTCAGCAGGGCACACCCGCGCGGAGTCCCCGAGGAACTCCACCGCCTCCCTGAGGGTCCTCATCCCGTAGACCTCGACGCCACCGATGGCCGCAGCCTCGGGCGCGTCCCGCTCGGGAACGAGCAGCCGCGGCAAACCCTCACGCCTCGCCCCCTCAGCCATCGAGAGCGCCCCCCTGACACCCCGCAACCCGCCGTCGAGCGAGAGCTCTCCCACCACCCCAGCCCCCTCCAACCCCCCCGCCGGCAACGCTCCGGACGCGGCGAGGATCCCGAGCGCGATCGGAAGGTCGAAGGCGGGCCCCTCTTTCCTGAGGTTCGCAGGAGCAAGGTTCACTATTACCTTCTTCGTGGGAAACTTGTAGCCACTGTTGGAGATGGCCACCCTCACCCTCTCCCTCGCCTCCTGCACGGCGGCATCAGGCAGACCGACGATCGAGAAACCAGGCAGGCCAGAGCTCACGTCTACCTCCACCTCAACAGGCAACGCGTCTATCCCGAATAGACTCAGGCTCCTCGCCCGGCAGACGGACATCAGCCAGAACCCCCACAACCCATCGCCGTGACCCCCAACTCCACCGCCTCAATACAGCAGGCCCACAGTATACAGGATATTCGTCCACAATGATATACGAGTGTATTTTATTTTATACGGTGTTGGGAACCTTCGAGCGATTCGCACGAAGTACATGCCTCTGCGAATCACCTAGAAAGCGTCTTCGACGTGATGCATGCGGACATCGGGTCGATCGGCGAGGATGCCGATCACGTCGAATCGCAGGGTGTCGTAGTGTGGGCTTCTAGCGTAGAGGTAGTGTTCGGCGACGGAGCGCAGGGTGCTTTGCTTGCGGGGGGTGACGGCTTCGAGCGGGTCTCCGTAGCCGGTTCCGCGCCGCAGCTTGACCTCGACGAAGACGAGGGCGTCATCCTTGCGGACTATCAGGTCGATCTCCCCGCGCCGCGTCCTGTAGTTGCGCTCGACAAGCTCGTAACCGTGCCCGATCAGGTAGCGCAGGGCGAGGTCCTCACCCCATGCACCGGGGGATCTGTTCTTCAGTCTCCCACCCCAGCGTAGCTGAGACGGTGAACGCGGCAAGGACCGAGTTCGGAGAGGGCGAGCCGGTGCTCGGGCGTCCCGTACCCGCGATTGCGCCCGAAGCCGTAGCCGGCGTGGGTCTCGGAGAGGGCGCGCATCGCTTCGTCGCGCAGGACCTTGGCCACGACACTAGCAGCGGCGACCGCAGCGCTCCTGGCGTCGGCCCTGGGCAGGCACTCCACCTCGGGGCCGAGATCCAGGTTCCCATCCGCGAGGCCGCACCCGGCGCGAGACTTCAGGGAAGCGAGTGCCCTGCCCAGGGCTTCGCGGTTCGCAGGGCCGACGCCGTGACGGTCGATCCACCAGGCCGGGTAAGCCACTACGGAGACGGCTTCGACCCTGCGGAGCAGCGCGCCGAAGATTTCCTCCCGCAGAGCGGGCCGCAGTAGTTTGGAGTCGTTGATCCCGGAGACCTCATCGTCGCCGAGGATGACGGCAGAGGCCACAAGCGGTCCCGCCAGCGCGCCACGGCCGGCCTCATCAGCCCCCGCTAGCGGCCCGCGGCGGCAGAGAATCCATGCCGCGTCGAATGCGTGAAGCGAACTCTCCTCCGGTGGATGACCGGTAGTGAGAGTCCGAGACAACGCTGGTGCTGGCTTATCTGGCCTTCTTGACCCTGGCTTTCTTGCCCACTTTGTCGCGGATGTAGTAGAGCTTCGCCCGCCGCACAGCGCCGCGCGAGGCGACTTCGATCTTGGCGATCTTCGGAGAGTGGAGCGGGAAGATCCTCTCCACATTCACCCCGAAGGAGTTCTTCCTGACCGTGAACGTCGCGTGGATACCGCTGCCCTTGCGCGAGATACAGAGGCCCTCGAAGACCTGTACGCGCTCTCGGCTGCCCTCGATGACGCGGTAGTGCACACGCACCGTGTCGCCCGCCTTGAACGTGACGTCCCTCTGCTGCAAATTATCGCTCGTTATCATGTGCGTCTCCTCTCGTGGACCTACTCCGGATGGCTAGGGCGACCTCCTTCCGGTCGTCCTTGCGCGCGTGCGTTCCAGCGCCTCGCGCTCGCGCCAGGCACGGATCTTTGCATGATCGCCCGATAATAGCACGCCTGGCACCTCCTCTCCATCCCACAGCGCCGGCCGCGTGTAGGTCGGAGGACCGACCACATCATCGGCCGAGAACGACTCGCCCACGAGGCTCTCGGCGTTCCCGAGAACACCGTGGAGGCGCCGGATCGCAGCATCGGCTAGCGCGGCGGCCACGATCTCACCCCCGGATAGCACGAAGTCGCCCAGCGAGATGGCCTCCGCAGCGAGCCCGCCCCAAACGCGCTCGTCTATCCCTCCGTAGCGTCCGCAGATGACGGTCAAGTCAGGCCCCGAGGCCACCTCTTCGACGTAGCCCTGTGTGAGCCTGCGTCCGGCGGGCTCGGTGAGCATGACCCGCCGCCCCTTTCTTACCTCTCTCGCCGCAACGCCGTAGACCTCCTCCAGCGCCCTCGCCACGACGTCGACACGGACGACCATCCCGGCGCCGCCACCGTACGGCATGTCGTCGATGCGCCCGTCAGGAGCGTAGTCACGCAGGTCGAAGCTGCGGTAGCCGACTGTGCCATTCTCTATGGCCCTGCCGACGACCCCGACGCTTAAGGCGGCGTCGACCGCGTCGGGAAAGACGCAGAAAACGTCTATGTTTCTCATAGATTTAGCCTTCCGGCGGCCGGATCAGAATGCGCCCAGCCCCAAGGTCCACCTCGGGGACGTGCTCTAGGGTAAAGGGTAGATAGAGTTCTTGCCGATCTCTCGTCTCACGGACCACGAGGACTTCGTGGGCGGCAGTCTCGAAGGTATCCTCGACTGTTCCGACGACCTCACCCGCGTCGTCCACAGCGGTCAGGCCGACCAAGTCGGCCACGTAGAACTCTCCCGCTTCCGGCGCGTCGAGTTCGTCGCGGTCGAGCGAGAGCTCCCGGTCCCTCAGGGACTTTGCGTCGTGCCTGTTCTGGATGCCTTCGAGGTCGAGCAAGAAGCCTTTCGGCGTTTGCCTGACGGCGGAGATACGGCGCCTCACACCTGCTACCACGGGTTCCGTGCCTTTCCTGAGATGCTTGCCAGCGCCGAGGGCACGGACCCTCAACGTGCCGCGCACCCCGTGCGGTGCGACCACGACCCCGATCGCGACCGGATCGGAGAGTTCGTCCACGGTCTCTAGTCCGGGACCTCCACGGTGACCCGTTTGCCGAGCTTCACGGATGCGGCCTTCACGACCGTGCGGATCGCCCGGATCGTCCTTCCCTGGCGGCCGATCACACGCCCCATGTCGTCGGGAGCCACCCTCAGTTCGAGATCCACCCGCGAGTCCGACTCGGTCCCAGAGACCTCGACCTTCTCTGGTTCGTCCACGAGCGAGCGGGCGAGGACGAGCAAGAGGTTCTCCAGCTGCTCCACGGCCGGTTAGAGGACCCCGGAGATCTTCAGTAACTTACGCACCTGATCAGTAGGCTGCGCCCCCTTGCCGAGCCACTCCCTGGCCTTCTCCTCGTCGACCTTTATGTCTGAAGGCTCCTGCTGCGGATCGTAGGTCCCTATCCTCTCGATAAACCGACCGTCGCGTGGGCTCCTTGAATCGGCGACCACTATCCTGTAGAAGGGGTTGCCCTTGGAACCGTGCCTCGCGAGCCTTATCTTTACCGCCATGCCATCTCCTCTCGAACTCTTACTTGCGCCCCGATAGACCTGGGATACGCGGCATCCCGCCGCCCTTGCCCATCTGGGCCATCATCTTCTGCATCTCCTTGAACTGCTTGACGAGCTTCTGGACGTCCTGCTGGGTCGCGCCCGAGCCCCGCGCAATCCTACGCGCCCGACTCGGATTCTGCAACAACTTCGGGTTCCTGCGCTCCTTGACGGTCATCGAGGTTATCATCGCCTCGACCCTGCCCAGCTGCCTGTCGTCTATCTCGACGTCCTTGAGCTGCTTGCCGAGCCCCGGGATCATGCCAAGGAGGCCGGAGAGCGGACCCATCTTCTTTATCATCTGCATCTGCTGCAGAAAGTCCTCGAAGGTAAATTTGCCGCTCATGAGCTTCTTGCCCTGGGCCTCCGCCTCCGTACGGTCCATCTGCTGCTCGGCCTTCTCGATGAGCGTGAGGACATCGCCCATCCCGAGGATGCGGCCAGCCATCCTGTCGGGGTAGAAGTAGTCGAACTCGCCCATCTTTTCGCCCTCGGAGGCGAACTTGATCGGCCGCCCAGTAACGGAGACGACGGAGAGCGCAACCCCGCCGCGGGCGTCGCCGTCGAGCTTGGTCAAGACCATCCCGTCGAAATCGGCGTACTCCTGGAAGGCCTCCGCCACCTCGACGGCGTTCTGGCCCGTTACGACGTCGAGCACGAGGAGGACGGAGTGCGGCCTGCTGGTGCTCCTGACGCGCCGGATCTCCTCCATCATCTCCATGTCGACGACCTGCCGCCCTGCAGTGTCGACGATTACGAAGTCGTACCCACCGTCTCTGGCCTCCCTGATGCCGCGCTCGGCGATCTCCTCTGGCTTCGGCCCCGTGCCCTCCGTGTATACGGGCACAGAGAGCTCGCGTCCGA
>JACCSM010000379.1 GCA_013698525.1 Rubrobacteraceae bacterium | reverse complement strand
GATTCGCCAGGGTGTGGAGATCGCGCGGCAAACGTCCAGAGGACATATCGCCGCACGAGCGTGACTGGTGGAACCTGTACGTCAGGCTCACCGAGATGCACGTGCCGGAGCTTTTGGCCCTGGTCATTTACGAATGGAAGGATCAGCCGTGGGAGTTCTACCGCGACGTAGCGAGGCATCTCTGGGATGAGGCTCGCCACGCGATGCTCGGCGAGGTGGCTTTCGAAGCCAGAGGCGCGAACATGTTCGAAGTTCCTCACGAGATCGCGTTCGCGGAGCTGCCGAACACGCAGTTCGATCCGAGGGATCGGTACATGCTGCTTTGGGGCGCGGAGCAGGGCGCCATGAAGGGACCTACCGGCAAGCGGCGCCAGCACGAGATCGCTACGGCGGCAACCGATCCTCTGTCCATCACGTTCCACGATTTCGACTGGGCGGACGAGGTCTTGCACGTTCACATCGCAAGGAGGTGGCTCAAACCGCTCTTCGGCTCACGGGGGGAGATGAACCAGAAGGCCGCGGCATTGTGGCAGACGTACGAACAACTCATGAAAGAGGATTGCAAGCTGCTCGGACGCGATGTCTGGTGGGACGAATTCTACGAGAAGGTGCGGAATCTGGACGGGCATCGATGATCCAGAGGACGCTTACTTCGGTCAAGGGCGACCCAAACGGAGGTACGGAGGAACATGGTTCTGCACATTAGTAGAGAGACGCTTGGCAAGGGCAAAGGGGTAAAGGAGGAGCGAATGCCGGGGATGACCAGGGGGGTAAGCCGCAAAGAGTTCCTGAAGCTTGGTGGAGCGGGACTCGCAGGCGCGGCGCTCTTGGGCACCGTGGGGTGCGGTGGAGGCCAAGGGGGGGGTGAGGTCGTCAGGTACCTCACCGAGACCCCAGAGACAACAACTTTGGAAAGAGCAGCAATAGAGATACAAGTCAACAGGTTTCAGGAACAGAACCCGAAATACACCTTGGAGCGCGAGTCGATAGCGCCGGATGACCTGCTCACGGTCATAAAGACTAGGTTGCAATCCGGGCAACCCCCCGACGTTTTCAACTACGGTACCGGACCAGGCTTTGCCGGCGTACTGGAAGACGCTGGGCTGCTGCGTCCACTGGAGAAAAGCTACAAAGAAAACGGCTGGGAGATCTACGACTGGGCCAAGCAGCAGGTCACCTACGACGGCACCGTCTACGGCGTCCCCGATCTGCTCCAGGAGATAATCGTCTACTACAACAAGGATCTCGTGCCCGAGGCACCAAAGACCGTGGATGAGCTCAGAGAAATCGCCAAAGATCTCGAAGGGCAGGGGAAGATCCCGTTCGCATTCGGCGATTCGGAACAGTGGCCTGCCGGCCATCTTTTCAGCATGGGGGCTAGCAACCTGCTTGGAAAGGAGGGCTTGGATGACATCCTCAACGGGGACGGCCGGTGGGACGTCCCTGAGGTGGAGAAAGCCATAGACCTCATGTTCAGGGACTTCGTAGAGAGCGGCTACTACCCGGAGGGTGTAAACGCCATCACCTACGACGACGCCAACTCGCTCTTCTACGCAGGCAAGGCCGGCATGCTGCCAACCGGCACCTGGCTCATATCGTCGATCCTCGAGACGGTCCAGGATTTCGAGGTCGGTTTCTTCCCGTTCCCATCCATAGATGGCTCTGATATCGCGCCGGCGGCTGGGACAGGGACAGGCCTGTTCGTAGCCAAGGATGCGAAGAACCCCGAAGGGGCGATCACGTTTATCGATTACCTGTTGCAGGACGAAACCGCTCGCATGCTGACCGAAGAGTTACTAGTTATTCCGGCGCACCCGTTCGATCAGGAGGGACTAGACGTCCCCGGGCTGTTCAGGGGGGTTCTCGAAGAGATGTCGAAGGCGACGCAGGCCGGAGCCCTCGGCTATAACATCGATGTCCTGACCCCGCAGAGCTTCAACGAGGTGATGTGGACCGGTTTCCAGGAAGTTTTGAATGGGACGAGGTCCCCTGGGGAGCAAGCAGGGGCGTTGCAAGATGCTTGGGCGAAGGCGAAGAAGCAGGGTAAGCCGGCGGCGTAAGCGTAGGCCGAGAGAAGCCGAATGCCGATACCGGGTGACTATGCAGAACGTGTCTACGCCGGGGTGCTGGGCAAGATCATCGGCGTCTACCTGGGACGGCCGTTCGAGGGATGGGATCACGAGAGGATAATCTCCGAGCTTGGCGAGATCTACTACTATGTCAATGACCGGCGAGACCTGCCGCTCAGGAACAACACGCTCGTCGTGACCGACGACGACATCTCCGGCACCTTCACCTTCTTGCGAGCTCTACCCGACTACGGCAACAACCTGAACCTCACCCCGGCTCAGATAGGACAGACCTGGCTCAACTACATCATCGAGCAGCGCTCGATACTCTGGTGGGGAGGTTTAGGTAACTCCACTGAGCACACCGCCTATCTGAGACTAAAGAACGGCGTCTCCGCGCCGGAGAGCGGTTCCATCACCCTAAATAGCAGGATCGTCGCCGAACAGATCGGAGCCCAGATCTTTATCGACGGCTGGGCGATGGTAGCCCCTGGCGACCCCGAACTGGCCGCCGACCTCGCCCGTCGCGCAGCCACCGTCAGCCACGATGGAGAAGCCGTCTATGGAGCCCAAGTCGTGGCAGCCATGGAGGCAGGAGCCTTCGCCGAGTCCGACATAGGCAGGCTCATAGACGATGCGGTCTCTCTCATACCCAAAGACTCCGTCATCTTTCGCATGATCGACGACATCCGCGCGTGGCATGCGGAAGAGAAGAACTGGCGAAAGACCCGCCAGCGCATAGCGAAGAACTACGGCTACGAAAAGTACGGTGGCAATTGCCACTTGGTTCCGAACCATGCCCTGATCATCCACGCACTCCTGCATGGAGAGGACGACTTTCAAAGTTCCTTGATGATAGTCAACACCTCGGGCTGGGATACCGATTGCAACTCAGGCAACGTCGGCTGCCTGCTCGGCATCAAGAACGGCCTAGCTAGCATAGACGCCGGTCCAGACTGGCGGGGGCCCGTGGCGGACCAGCTGTACTTACCCACGG
>JACCSM010000378.1 GCA_013698525.1 Rubrobacteraceae bacterium | reverse complement strand
TCCGCTTCACACTCTCGAATCCACGTATCCGATTCCCGGTTCTTCCATCACATGGTTTCACCGCCCGACCGCTACACTCGTATCGGTACACGGAAAGAGTTTCTTTAGCCCCAGGACATTCATCACTGAAAATTTTGTCGGAAATTAGATTCGGGGATCGTGCGCCAGCCCGCTTGTTCTCGCCGGATGGCCGAGACCCATCAAAGCGGTTGTTCGGTAAATTCGAGGGAGGCTCACAAAAGCAGAAGCCCGGAGTGGTCTAACCGCTCCGGGCTTCTGAAGCCTCTTAGGCTGCTTTGGTTGGTCCTAGACCTCGAGCGAGCCTTCGATCTGGCGCATCTTGAGGCGAGCAAGCGCGAGGTTGGCCTGGCTCTTTTCGAGGGCGATGTAAATGAACAGGTCCGGCTCCTTCTTGAGCGGACGGAGGATGTGGATCTGGGTGTCCAACGTGATGAGCATGTCCTCGATGTCGCCTGTGAGGCCCAGAGCTTCCATGGTGTTGTGCTTCGCACGGATCACCTCGGTGTTGCCAGCGGCGGCGATCTCCATGTCCATGCCCGCGCCGCCACCAGCCGTGCCAAGCGTCATTCCACTCCGCCAGTCAACGAGCGCCACGCCGATTGCTCCGGCTAACTTCATCGCCTCGTTCAAAGAACTGTTTACATCCGCCATAAGCGCCTTCTCCTTTTCTCCCCACGCCCAAGTGTCTTCACCGGACTTTTTACACTATCGTGCTTATCGGCTCGAATCTCGATGAACTTTAACTCTGGAACGACCTCCCCCATCGCTCTCCGTACCTATTTGTAATTTTGAGTCTTATAAACCTATTCGTCTCCCGGTGCAACCTGTACGGGCCAGCACTTTCCGGGAAAGAGTTGGCCGGGTTCGCTCACACCACGGTCCTGAAGATTTCCTCCACGGTAGTCATGCCTTGCGCGGCTTTGAGAAGACCATCTTCACGGAGGCGTATCATGCCTTGCCTTTCGGCGAGGTGTGCTATTTCGTCGGTCGAGGCACGGCGCAATACGAGGCTCCGGATCTCCTCGTCGAGCACCATTAGCTCGTACAGACCAACCCGTCCGCGGTAGCCCGAGCCTCCGCAACGGTCGCACCCGACGCCTTTATGGAACTGGAGTTGGTCACCATCGTTGAGCAACTCGAAGGGGAATTCCATGCTTTCCAGGATCTCCCGTTCGATCTCCACCGGCACCTTGCAGTTCTCGCACAGTCTCCTCGCCAGGCGTTGGGCGATCACGCAGTCCACGGCGGAGGATGTGAGGAAGGGCTCGATGCCCATGTCGGTGAGGCGACTGACGGCCGCGGGGCGCTATTGGTGTGAAGCGTGGCGAGGACGAGCCTTCTTCGCTACCAACCGCTCCGGCGTGTGCGGGCGCGGGGGACAGCCCCGTTCCCCGAACTATGATGTGGTGCGACCCGCTTTCGCCCTTGTGTATCGGGAACCTGCCGAATACGTGGGGCACGGCGTCGGCCCCGACTTCGACCCGCAGCCCCAAATCCTCGTAGACCTCGCGCCTCTTCTCTGGCATGGCGTCGTCCAGCCCGCCGTAACCGGCTTCGATGCGCTCCCGCGTCTCGGCCTCGGTTTGCGCCAGACTGTCTAATTCGGCCTCCCGGTTCTTCATCCTATCCAGCTCCCGCTCCGCCGCTTCGCGCTCGTCGTCCAGCTCCGTCCTACGGGACTTGAGGTCCGCCAGGGAAAGCACGTCCGCCTCGTATGCCAGTTTGTTCTTCGTCCATCTCTTCTCGATCTGCTCTAGCCGTTCGACGAGCGATCCCGCATCCGCGCCCGGCCTGGACAGCTCCTGCCTCTTCTCCGCAAAGTGCTCTTCCATCCGGTCAAGAACGTAATGCCTGTCGTCCATCACCCGCCGCACCATCTCCCATACCTCGGTCTCGATCTTGTCGGCGCGGACGTGCTTCTTCATTGCGCAGCGGTCCGCTTTGCCACCAGTGATACTTTGACACCTGTAGTACGAATAAGCCTTCACGCTCTTGGGCGACTTCTTGACGGTGTGTGGCTGCATCCTGCGCCCGCACTCGCTACAGAAGAGGACGCCGCCCGAAAGCTCCCAAGGGCGGCCCGCGTTTCTGGAGGTGGAAGCGTTGTTTTCGATCTTGCGACGGGCAGCCTCCACCACTTCGACCGGGATGCCCGCATCTGGGATTGGGACGGGGATGCGCTCCTCGCCGTAGCGGTACAAGCCGTAGACGCTATCGGCGTCCAGGACCTGCAACACGTTCGCGTTCACCCCGGCCTCTCGCATCTCTTCGACCGTGTGGGGCCTGTACAGGTCGGACGCCAGCATGTCCCGGATGAACTGCCGGTTCCACGCGTCGCTCTCGGGTTTGGGCGTGGGTACGTGCTCGTCGTCTAGCTTCTCCTTGATGGTGCGGATTCCGACGCCCCGCGCAACATCGGCAAAGATGCGTCGGACGGTGTGCATCTCGGTCTCGTTGACCTCGTAGCCGACGGTCCTACCGTCTTCGTTCCTCGCCCAGTCGTAACCGTATGCCTTGTTGTGGCCTCCGACGACCTGCCCCGCGCGGGCCTTCTTTCGCTTGTTGCGCTTGACCCGCTCGGCTATCTTCATGGCCTCGCCCCTCGCCTGCCACCCTTTGACGAATTTGAGTAGCTGTCCCTCGTGGGAGTCGTCGCCCCAATCGTCCAGCGCGACCAGCCGCGTTCCGTGCTTGGCGAACTCGTCGTCAAGCCAACCCCTGTGGTACGGGTTTCGGGTGATGCGGTCGGCGTCCTGGGCGAGAACTACGCGTATACCGCCCTCTTCCACAGCATCCCGCAACGCGTCCAGCCCTGGAC
>JACCSM010000367.1 GCA_013698525.1 Rubrobacteraceae bacterium | reverse complement strand
GCCTCCCAGGACAAGCCGGCCATAACCAATCTGCTCGACGTCTACTCCGCGATGTCGGGCGAGCCGGTATCCGGCATCGAAGCCGACTACGAGGGCAAGGGCTACGGCGACCTCAAGAAGGACCTCGCCGAGGTCGTCGTCGACGGCCTCGCACCCGTCAGGGACCGTGCCCACGAGCTACTCGACGACCCGGCCGAGCTCGACCACCTGCTCGAGTCAGGCGCGAGGCGGGCTCAGGAAGTCGCGCTGCCTACGCTCGAGAGGGCCAAGGGAAGGCTGGGCCTCGACTAGCCCGATGAAACGCCTCCGCTCGACGCTCGACCGCATAGACAGCAAGGGATACGGGGCATACAAAGACCTCTCCGGCTCTCATGACTTCGGTTCTTTCACCCTCTTCGTAGACAGGGTGCAGCGGGATCCCTTCGCCCCGCCTTCCCTGATCCGGGTCCGCACCAGAGAGAACGCTTTCGACCGAGATTTGTTCGCGAACCAGGTACGCAGGGTCGCCTTCGAAGACTTTCTGACCAGGAGCGTCGAGCGGGAGATCCGGCGCGTCGTGCGCGGAAACCGGGGCTCGGGCGGGAGCGGGCGGGTCGAGATACAGCGGGCCTCCCAGGTCGTCCTCCCCCGCACCTCGATGGTCGTCGAATCGGGATACGTCGAGGCCCGCATGGCCGTGGGCCTCCCCGCAAGGGGCAGGAGCGTGGACGCCCGCGCGGCCCGTACGGTGCTGCTGGAAGAGTTGCCCGAGGTCGTGCGCAAAGGACTCGTACCTGCTCCCGAGGGTAGCGTAGACGCGGAGAGTTCGAGGCTCCACGTCGAAACGGTCGAGGACGCGGACCACCTGCGTGGACTCCTACCTGGACTGGATCTGGTCGCGTTCGTCGCTGACGGGGCGGTGTTGCCGAGGGAGAGCGGGGCGAGCGATAGGCTACTCGAAGAGGGTGCCGTACCGTTCCAGAGCCCGCAAGAGTACAGGGTGGAGGTGGAACTGCCCAACAGGGGCGTGGTCTCTGGGATGGGGGTTCCTGAGGGTGTTACGCTCGTGGCCGGGGGCGGGTTCCACGGGAAGAGCACGCTGCTCTCGGCGCTCTCGTGGGGCGTCTACGACCACGTGCCAGGGGACGGTAGGGAGCTCGTGGTTGCGCGGGGTGACGCCGTCAAAGTCAGGGCCGAGGACGGCAGGAGCGTCTCCGGAGTGGATATCTCGGCCATGATCGGGGACCTCCCCGGCGGCCGCACCACCGAGGACTTCTCTACGCCGAACGCCTCGGGCTCGACCTCGCAGGCCGCGAACATCGCCGAAGCTTTGGAGGTAGGGACGTCGCTCCTGCTCGTGGACGAGGATACGAGCGCGACGAACTTCATGATCAGGGACGAGAGGATGCGCGAGCTGGTGAGACGCGAGCCCATCTCGCCGTTTATAGACCTTGTGCGTCCGTTGCACCGCTCCCTGGGCGTCTCGACGGTCGTAGTCGTCGGAGGAGTCGGAGACTACCTCGACGTTGCTGACCGTGTGATCCTGCTCGAAGACTACGCGCCCTCCGACGCGACAGCCCGGTCCCGCGAGGTAACCAGGAGGTTCCCGCCCCGCGCCGCGCTCACGGACAGAGACGTGCGTCTGCCCCAAGAACGCACTATCAGGGCCTCCTCGGTAGACCTGAGACGAGGCAAACGCCAGAGTGCCCGTGGCAGGGGCCTCCACACCATCGAGCTAGGCCGCGAGCGGGTCGACCTCTCCTACCTGGAGCAGCTCGCTGAGGCCGGACAGACGGAGGCGGTGGCCCGTGTTATCGGGGAGTGGGCCGCCACTGGCGAGGTCCGTGGGGTGGGAGAGCTTGTCCGGGAGGCGCTGGCTTCCGCCTCTGAGAAAGGTCTCGACTCTCTGGGTGGCTTCCGGGGACATCCCGGCGAAATGAGCCTGCCGCGCGCCCAGGATTTGGCTGCTGCCATAAACCGTATCCGCCCGCTGCGGTCCGGCCCGCGGATGTAGAAGCCACCCTGTTCTTGCTGGTATCATTAAGTACTGAGTATGGTGGAGATCAGGGAAGACTGGATAGAGGAAACTACTGACGTGGACAACACGGATACGCCCTCCTGGTTCAGGTCGAAGGCCGTCGCCGTACACCTTTACAC
>JACCSM010000360.1 GCA_013698525.1 Rubrobacteraceae bacterium | reverse complement strand
CCGACCAACGCCTGCCGGGAGCGAATGATGGCCAGATGGGCCTGGGAGTCTTCCCCCCTGTGCTTTAACGGGTAGAGCAGCTTCGGGTCCAGTCGCGCCAGGCGGCCCAGGTTCTCGGCATCTACTTCATCTGTCTTGCGTTTGTTGGCGTAAATGAGCCTCAGCTTGCGTGCATTTGCCACCAATACCTCGTGACCACACTCCTTCAGGAGCCGGCTAACCCATGGCGAGTGGGTTCCCGTTTCTATGGCGATGCGCAGCGGCCGCTCGTGAGAAGCGAAGCGTCGTCTTAGGGCTTCGGGGGTGGGGCGCAGCCTACCCTCCTCCATAACCTCGCCGCTGTGTTGGTCGATGAGGCACAGATAGCTGTAGTTGTCGCCGAGATCCACTCCGGCTGTCATCAGTGGATGCTCTTTGCTACCATCCATTGTGGGCCGATCCTCCTTTCCACTGGGCCTCAGAGCCCGTCGAACATTTGCAGACCCTAAGGGTACTGCGTAGGGGGTCGGCCTTCTCATCTCATCTTCGGAGAACGCCCAACTGGCGAAGTTCGCAGAATTACACTTCCACGCACTGGGCTGAATAAAGGTTACTTGCCCCGAAGGATGTGATGCGGGGACCTCGCTTTGCTCACCGGTAGGGCCTAGCCAGCTCAGGACGATCCTTCAGAGGGCAGAAGTCAGGTGCCAGGAAGCTCATGTGGGCACGGTGCTAACGCCAAACCTATGACCGGCTCATGGCCCGCCGGAGCGGAGAGCCGCACCTCGCAGGTGCGTTCGCAGGTCCGTTGCGTTTGGATATTACGTGACCTCTAGGTGCTCGCCGAACGCCGACCCTTGCAGTTACACGTCCGCGTCCAGTATCGCGTTGCGCTCTGTCGGTAGACCCATCTCATCGAGCACTCGCTTGGAAGTGCATATCGAGGTGCCCCACTTATCGAAGCGCGTCTCTAAGACTACCTCGCCATCATTCGGAGTTCTATTGATGTGTCACGACCTTCACGAAAGGATCGAAGGCCTTGAGCTAACTTGGCGCCTAGCGCTAGCCTGCAAAACGATAACCGACTAAAATGAGCCTGGGAGAGAGCGTAGGACGGCTTGTATGACGCCGCAAAGCTATGGCAGGCAACCATCGCACGAGGGCGAGGAACTCTACCGGCTGCTGACCGAGACCTCCACCGACATGATCTCGAGGCACACATCCGAGGGGGTGTACACTTACGTCTCACCCGCCTGCCGCTCGTTGCTTGGCTACGAACCCGAAGAGCTTGTCGGGCACTCCGCCTACGAGTTCTTCCACCCTGACGACCTGGAGCACTCAAGCACTACGCATTCGCTGATGCCGCACCACCACGACCCCAACACCGTAAGTTACCGCATTAGACGCAAAGACGGCTCCTACATCTGGTTCGAGACGTCCAGCCGTAGGGTTCGGGGGCCGGGAACGGACGAGTACATCGAGACGATAGCCGTCTCCCGCGACATCACCGACCGCAAACGGGTAGATGTGGAGCTGCGCGAGAGCCAGGAGGCGCTAGGCAAGAGCGAACAGTTCCACCGCTTCGCCGTCGAGGCTGGCCGGATCGGAACCTGGGACTTGGATCTCCGGACAGAGGAGTGCCTGGTGTCGCCGGAGATGGCGGAGCTGATGGGCTTCTCCCGTGACCAGGCGACTGTGCCGGGGCCGCAATGGCGGGAGTCGATCATTCCCGAAGATCGGACCTTGATGGCGTCCGCTCTCGCCGCCTCTATTGAGAATGACACGCCCTTCGACCTGGAGTTCAGGATCGCACTGAAGGACGGGAGGGAACGCTGGCTGTATTCGCGCGCAGGGGTGACCAGGGACGCATCGGGTAAGGCTCTGCGTGTGCATGGCGCCTCGATCGATGTCACCGAGCGCAAACGGGCGGAAGAAAACCTGCGCGAGTCCGAAGGGCGCCTGCGTCGGGCAATCGAGATCGAAACGGTCGGCGTCATCTTCTTCACGACCGACGGCAGAATCACCGACGCCAACGACGCTTTTCTCCTCATGAGCGGCTACAGTCGTGAGGAATTGGCGGAGGGGTTGTTGCAGTGGGACGAAATGACGCCGCCAGAGTGGATGCCGCAATCCGTGAAAGCAATCGAGGAGTTTAGATTAACCGGGCGCACCATCCCGTACGAGAAGGAATACGTGCGCAAGGACGGCTCCCGCTGGCGTGCTCTGTTCGCTGCGACGCGCCTCGATGAAGAAGAGGGCGTGGAATTCATAATCGACATAACCGAGCGCAAGCGGGCAGAGGAAGCGCTGCAAGAGGCCAGCGAGCGCATCACCAACGTTCTGGAGAGGATAACGGACGCTTTCTTCGCCGTGGATTCGAGGTGGCGGTTCACCTACCTGAACCGCCAAGCAGAACGAATTCTGCAGAGGAGACGCGAAGAGCTCTTGGGACAAAGCTTGTGGCAAGAGTTCCCGGATGCCGTCGGTTCGAGATTCTACGAGAAGTATCACGAGGCTGTGGAGTCTGGTACCTCCGTCCACTTCGAGGAGTTCTACGAGGCGCTCAACCACTGGGTAGAGGTCCACGCTTATCCCTCGGGGGAGGGCTTGACGGTCTACTTCCGCGACGTAACCGAGCGCAAACGGGCGAGGGAAGCACTCCACGAGAGCGAACAGCGGTTGCGCGCCGTGTTCGACAGCACCCTGGACGCCATCTTGATAGCCAACGACGACCGCGAGTACACCGAGGTCAACCCAGCCGCGTGCAGGCTGCTGGGTGTCGCCCGGAAGGACTTGCTTGGTTCTAGGCTCGAGGATTTCGTCCCAGAAGCCGAGAAGGAAACGGCCAGGGAAGGCTGGCGCGAGTTCCTTGAGAAGGGCAGGATGGAAGGCGAATTTCGGCTGCGCCGCACGGACGGCGCAATCCGCATCGCCGAGTTCAGGGCCAAAGCCGACTTTCTTCCAGGAAGGCACCTCTCCGTTCTGAGAGACATCACCGAGCGCAAGCGCGCGGATGAGGCCATCGCTGAGGTCTTGCGGGCTAGAACAGAGTTCATGGCCAATGTCTCCCACGAGCTCAGGACACCTCTGACCGTCATCCGGGGCAACGCCGAGGTGGGGCTAGAACTCGGGCGCGAGTGCGTGCACGAGGAGATCTTGGAGGAAATAGTGAGGGAGTCGGGCTCGATGTCGCGGATGGTAGAGGATCTGCTGTTCCTCGCCCGCTCGGACTCAGATTCGATCCCTCTGGACAAGCAAATGGTCTCGGTCGCGTGGCTCCTTGCCAAGTTGGCACAACGGGCAGGAGCCCTGGCCCGCAAGCGCGGCACGTCCTTGCAGACTACGTTGAGCGGCGAGGGACGCTTGCGATGCGATGCTCAGAGCATCGAGCAGGCCGTGCTCGTATTGGTCGACAACGCGGCCAAGTACGGTATGCCGGGAGGGCCGATAACGCTCTCCTCGTCGAACCATCAACGCGAACTAGTGATCGAGGTCACCGACCGAGGCCCCGGCATACCGCCGGAAGAACTGCCGCAGATCTTCGAGCGCTTCTACCGAGGCGAGAAATCGTCGAGGGAGCCAGGCTCGGGCCTGGGACTAGCCATCGCCAAGTCCATCGCCGAGGCTCACGACGGCAGCGTCGAGACCGAGAGCCGCCCAGGCGAGGGGACGCGCATGTCCCTTCGTCTCCCGCTAGTCAACAGCTTGTAGCTGCGAACCAGGTCGGTATCCATCCGTTGCGAAACTCAGAGAAAACAGTGTCTCCGCGGCTGGAAGATAGACACTCGCCAGATAACCTGCCGCTTCACGGTCACTTATCCTACGAAGTACAAACCGCACCGAGCTACGGTTTCGCGTTCTCCTCTCCGATGATCGCCCAGCGAAGTTGCAAACAACGAGGGCTTAGCGACGGAGGGTTGCCGCAGGACGCTCCAGGCCATCCACCCCCCGCTGATCACTACCAGCACCGCCCCCACTGGCACCGTCGGCGGGGTGCTCGCGGGGCCGATCGTCTGCGCATACACGAGGCTCAAGTACATGAGCACGTGCGCTGCGGCCCAGAGGGCTCCCGCCCACCTCGGCAGCGTCCCAGAGCGCCAGACCGCCACGCCCAGGAGGATGTTGCCCACGAACTGGAGCACGATGACCAGCAGGCCCCCTGGCACTCTCATTCTTGGTGCGAAGAGCTGTTAGGTTTCTCCACCGGGCCGGGATTCTATCAGCAGCTCCGGCCCGCTCCCCCATGAACCAGCTCTTTTCAGGCTACCGGGCGTTTCTCGCCGCCTCTATCCAGGGTCGCACGACGTCGCGGTTCTCGGAGGCCCATCGCCTCGCGCCCGCAAGCGGGTCCTCCTCATCGTTGATCGTGTACTCCAGGCCGTTGATCTGCTCCTCGGTGAGCTCCAGCGCGTCCATGAACGCGTAGGCCACGGGGTCCGCCTCCCGCAGGCCCCCGCGCACGATGGTCGAGCATTCGGCCGGATCGTTCGTCACACCCATGGCGTCCTTGGGGTCCTCCAGGTACCTGATGTCGTACCTCTGATTCATCCAGTGCGGCGACCAGGCGAGGAAGACGAAGTTCTCCCTGGTGGCGTATAGGCGCTCGACCTCGGCGAGCATGCCCGCGGTGGGTGCCTCCACGAGCTTCTGCTCTAGGCTGTAAGCTGGCATGACCTCCTCGCCGACCTCCTGCATCATCACCGAGCTCGGCTCGATGCCGAAGATGAACTGCGCATCGGTGCCGTTAAGCTGGTTGATGCTCCTCACATCCATGTAGGCCGGGACCGCCATGCCTTGCTTAGTCTCGCCCAGGAACCACGGGTCGAGATGCTCTACGTCTTCGGTGACCTGGTCGAGCAAGGCCTCCTGGTTGGGCAGCCACACATCTTGGAACGCGTCCAGCTCGCCGCTGGCCACATCTCGGTACGTCGAGTCGAGATCCTCCGACGTGTTGATATCAACCCCCTCGTAATCGAGCTCGTCCTCGAGGAGGACCTTCGTGAGGTGCGAGACCGCCACGTTCTCGTCCCAACCTATGTTGGCGAGCAGGAGCCCCTTGTTCTGCCCGAGGCCACCGCAACCCGTTAGGGCGCCCAGCACAAGCGCGAGTATCGCCGCCAAAAGTTTGCCGCTCGGCTTCGTCGCCGTTACCTCCCGCGGTTTGCACGTTCATCGTAGAGGCGCCCGCAGCCTCACGCTACCATAGCACCCTTTGCGCTCTGGGTCCTTGTGGGCTGTGGGGCTTCCCTCTTGCCCTTATTCACGAAGTACGTGGAAGGTGAATTCTGCGAACTTCGCCTTGACGGAGTTCGCAGAATTCACCTTCAGCATTATGCGTAGCCTCGGTTCTATACCGACAGTGCACAGGACCCCTGCTTATTCACGTCTTCGGTCTATTGCGGAACCACAACAAGTAGATCTCCCTCACGCAGCGTGTGTGGCCTCAGAAGGTACCCTCACAGCTCTCTGAGGGGAATCTATGCAAGATCCTGCAAGCGAACTGCGGAGAATCCTTCTTTCACGCACTCCGGTGAATAAGGGCAAGAGATAGGACCAAGGTTGCTACGCCCCGGCCCGTGTGCCGTTACCCGTTAGGAGGGCTCGAGGCGTCGGGGCGGGGCTATGCGGCTCAACGGAGACGCCGTTCGAGCCAGTCGTGGTCGCATCCGATCAGGCAAGACTCGTATGCGTGTGGGTTGTACGTGAGATTGTGGTGGTACCAGATGTCGCAGTCGCCCCGCACCGTCCTTCCGCGCGTCCACGCGCCTACGTCCCCGTCGGGGGACATCTTCTCCAACACTTCGCTACCCCTACCTCCGGGCGTGTGGCCCTTCCCGCAGAGCATGACCATGCTCACACCGTCCTAGATAG
>JACCSM010000357.1 GCA_013698525.1 Rubrobacteraceae bacterium | reverse complement strand
CACCATCTTCGAGGGACCTAAGTCTATGTTTCGGAGAGCGATTTGGCAAGCACGATCCTGACGGTCTGTATAATCCCGCTCATGCAAAAAGATCAGTCCCCCGAATTCGACCTGCGGCGTCCCTTCGCAAGCGCGGTCGCTGTGATAAGGACCGTCCTCTTCTCTCCGAGACGTTTCTACCTGAACTTCGAGGTCGATGGGCCTCTAAAGGAACCTGTGGTCTTCGTGTTGCTAGTCGGCACGTTCGCCGGCATCCTCGGTGCTGCGGTAGCCCTCTCCTCCAACCTTCTCTTCGGCTCACTCGATGCCGGAGACCTGTGGGCGGCGGTGGCTGACGCCGTCCTCTTCGCATTGCTCTCGCCGGTCGGGGTAGGCCTGGTAGCGGGAGTCTACCTGCTCTCCATAAGGACTTTCGTCGGGAAGGTGTCTGGCTTTACAGAGGTCTACCGTATGGCGGCCTACGCCGCCTCCGTCCTTGTACTCGCATGGATACCCATACTGGGTGCCTTCGCTTTTACCTACGCCCTGATGGTCTTGATGGGAATAGGCATCCATAGCGTCTACAGGACTTCTTTCCTGACGGCTGTCGTCGCGGCCGTGGTTGGCTTCGTGCCCGTCGCATCGGTTCTGGTCTGGCTCACAATCGCCGGGATGGCTCTATAGAGAGCGCCTCGTACTCGAGGAGGTCCCGCTCCACCCTACTTTGCAGAGCCTCGGGGATGAGGTGCGGCTTCTCACACGGGTTCCCTCCGTAACGCTCCAGGATGAGCCGGCGCGAGATACCAAGGTAGGCCCGTCGCATCGACAGTTCGACGGGTACGGTCATCTCTCTGGGGAAGATGCGGTGGGCCAGGTCCTCGCGAGGACCCAGCGCCGGTGGCTCCACCCCGTGTTGCCTCTTCGAGCAGATCCTACGCTCCCACCGCCCACGCAGCGCCCGCATCTCAGGGGTGTCAGGGGCTACGTTCAAAGGCCCTGTCTTGAACGGATCCTCCTCGGTGAAGCCGAAAGACTCCTCGAAGAGGCGGGTCGTTTTGGTGGCGTCCCGCGCCAGCAGGTATTCGTACTCGCTCCGCAGCAATAGGAGCTGAGCGTCGTAATACGTGCCGAGCCCCTCGCGTGCCGGACGGTTCGCGTCGAGCCCGCGTTCCGCAAGCAGCCTTCTGAGGACGTCCGTGCGCCGCCGAAACCTCGAGCGCTGCCGCAAGAACAGCCCGCCTCCCGAGAGCACCCCGGCCGCCACCGGTATCGCGGCGGCGAACGGTCCGGCCCACGCCGTGCCGAACACGGGCGCCGAGAGCAGCACCAGCGCCCCCGCCGCACAGACGACCGTGAAGCCCAGCTTTGTGGCCCGCTGTTCGCCACCTCCCGACCCCGAGTAGAGGCGCCCGAGCTCGTACCACAGAGCCAGGGTTTCCTCGTCGGTGGCAGCGGGTGTGCGCGGACGTTGCACGCACCCTATTCTACCCACCATGACCGGCCGCCCCCAGGCACTCGCCCGCACCGTGACGAACGTGCTCAACCCGTTCATTATCTTCACGGCGCTCTTTGCCCTGGTGGCCTTCGCGGAGGCTGTAGTCTCCCTGGCCGTACTCTACCTGGCACTGGAATTGCTCGCAGCCATGGCCGTGGCGGGATACGTACTGCTTATGCGGCGGCGCTCGCGGGTGGGGGACTTCTGGATCTCCGCCCGCGCCGAACGCCTCACGCCCGCCGTGTTCCTCCTTGCCGCCTTTGTGGCGCTGCTCGCGGTCCTGGCCCTGTTCGACGCCCCACAAGACCTATCTCTGCTGACCCTATCAATGGGTCTCGCGAGCGCTACCGTGGCGGTGATCACACTCCTCTGGAAAGCAAGCGCCCACTGCACCGTCGCGGGCCATGCGGCCGCCGCAGGACTCCTGCTCCTCAGCCCCGCTGGCCTCATCTTTGTACTGGTACTCCCACTCGTGCTCTGGTCCCGCGTGGCGCCGGGGGCGCACACTTTGCTGCAGACACTGGCGGGCGCGGCGGTGGGCGCGGGGTTTGCGGTTGTCTTTCTGGCATAGAGACAGCCCACCGAAACGTGGGCTGGGTAGTGACCCCACCGGGATTCGAACCCGGGTTTTCGCCGTGAGAGGGCGATGTCCTTGGCCTCTAGGGGGCCTTGAAACAGCGGGTTTCGCGTCCTCGGGAGGGTCTTGACCCCCACGGTTGACCCCTACCGCACCGAACCACTGGCTACGGGAGGTGGTTTGTGGCGAGGAAGAACTCCAATGGAGAGGGCAGTCGTCCACGCAAGAGAGCGGATGGGCGTTGGGAGGCTCGTTACTGGTCAGCGGGGAAGCGGCGAAGCGTTTACGGCGAGACGCGCAAGGAGGCTGTGGGGAAGTTGGCGGAGGCTCTGGCCAGCAAGGACAATGCTCGGGTTTTCGTGCCGTCGGACATCACGGTTGGTGAGTTCTTTGCGCGGTACGACGACGTAGCATGCGACACCATGAAGCGCCGCAGTCTGGAAACCTACCGAGACATAGCGCGCCTGCACCTGTTACCAGCGTTCGGAAGCAAGAAGCTGAAAGACTTGAGCCGAGAGCACGTGCAACGACTGTATAGTCGCAAGCGTGAGGTTGGCCTATCAGCGGCAAGGGTGAGGCGAATCCATGGCGTGCTATCCGCCGCGCTCAACACGGCTGTAAAGTGGCGGTACATCGAGCAAAACGTATGTAAGGAAGTATCCCCGCCAATGGTCACACAGCCTGAGATTCGACCCTTGAGCCTTGAGGAAGCTAAGAGGTTCTTGGCATCAGCAGAGGACGACAGGTTCGCAGCGTTGTTCGTGTTGGGGGTGACCAGCGGGGCACGTTGGGGGGAGCTTACCGGACTCTACTGGTCCGACCTACAGCTGCACCGTCGCGTTATGCACATACAACGCGCCTTAATTACCGGCCACGGAAAGCAAACTTTCGAAAGTCCGAAAACGAAGGGTAGCCGCCGCAGCGTTGCGCTGACCAAGAAAGCAACGGACGCTTTGATACGCCACCGGGAGCGTCAGGCCGCAGGAGGTTTCCCGGTGGTAGGGGATAAGCTGGTATTCACCAACACCATAGGTGGATCTCTCAACCCATCGCACTTTACGCAGCGGCATTTCAAACCGCTACTCAAACGCGCAGACCTACCGGATACCACATGGCACGCGGCCACACGCCACACCTGTACCTGCATCCTTTTACTCGAAGGCGTCAACCCGAAGTCCGTGGCTATGCAGATGGGATGGAGCAGCGTAGCTTTCATGCTGGAGACCTACGCGAGGTTCTTGCCCGGATGGGGAGACAACGGCGCGATGGACGTGGCACTCTCCTGACGCGGAGAATGGAACACCCGCGAGAAAGATGCGGTGGCACCGAGAGTGTAGAGGTGGGGGACATGAGTCTCCTCACCAGCTTCAGTTTTGATAGTG
Source organism: Rubrobacteraceae bacterium (assembly GCA_013698525.1). Classification (GTDB taxonomy): domain Bacteria; phylum Actinomycetota; class Rubrobacteria; order Rubrobacterales; family Rubrobacteraceae; genus Rubrobacter_D. The sequence goes on along the minus strand of JACCSM010000357.1, from coordinate 86 downwards.
AATACATCCCTAACACCCCGTGAGAGCCGCGAGGATGGCTTCTGAGGGCCTCCGTGACAATTTTGATGGTGGAGTACCACTCAAGG
>JACCSM010000351.1 GCA_013698525.1 Rubrobacteraceae bacterium | reverse complement strand
AGGATTTCATAGAAGACATACAAAGTGAGGAGGTTTGCGGAGAAGGCGATCCCCATCGTGGCCGCGAGGGTGACGGCGAAGCAAGCGTAAAACCTCGTCTGGTCATGCTCCCCGAGGGCGCGCATGTACCCGATGGAATAAACGACCGTGAGTATCCACAAGAACGAAGCGACGAGGGCGAGCAAAATCCCGAGCGCGTCCACCCGGAACGCGATCGAAACCTGCGGCAAGAACGGGAAGAGGGTGAAGTGGAGGGTGTTCCCGCCGAGTATCGCCGGAACCATCGTGAGGACGACGAGGAACTGGAGCGACGCCGCCCCCAGCGAGCATCCCTCCCGGACGTTCGGGTTGTTCCGGGCCGCGTATATGAGCGCGACCCCCGCCAACGGCACCGCCATCGCCAGGAAAGGCGTGATCGAATTAATCTCCATCTCCCACCCTTCCTTTATTCACGCTCCGCCACCTGAACTTCGTCCTGTGCGAGCTGTCCGGCTGGCCCTTGTTCGATCCTCTCCGCCAGAGCCTCCGTCGAGCCGCCCGTTATGTTCAAAAGGGGAGCGGGGAAGAGGCCGATGCAGAAAATCACCACGACGAGAGCCGCCGCGATGACGGTCTCCCGAGGGCGGAGATCCCGAGCCTCCCGCACCGACTCGCGGGTGACCGGGCCGAAGAACGCCCGCTCATAGTAAACGAAGAAATACCCCGCGCTCAAAATTATCCCGATCACAGCGACGACGGCCAGTGCCCAATGCACGCGGAAGGCTCCGAGGAAGATAAGGAACTCCGCCGGGAACCCGCTCGTTCCGGGCGTCCCGATGCTCGCCAGTCCGACGATGAAGAAGAACACGGCGAGGAGCGGCATGGTCCGCGCCGCCCCCCCGAAGGACGAGAGTTCCCACGACCCGGTCCGCGCATAAAGGAAGCCCGCCAAAAAGAAAAGTCCGGCGCTTGCGATGCCCATGTTCACAAGCATGAGGAGGCCGCCCTGGAAACCTTGCGTACTCAAAGTGAACATCCCCAGCGTGGCGAGTCCCACGTGGCTCACGCTCGAAAAGGCGAGAAGTCGGCGAAGGTTCGGTTGGACGAGTGCGATCAAGGCTCCGTAAATTATCGCGATAAGACCGAGGACGGCTATGAGCCAGAACCATTGGCTCGCCGCCTCGGGCGCGAGCGGGATGGCGAAGCGGATGAAACCGTAAATCCCCATCTTCAACCCGATGAGCATCACGCTCATCCCCACCGGCCCCTCCGAGAACACCGAGGACATCCACGTGTGGAACGGGAAGAGCGGCCCCTTCACCGCGAACCCGAAGGCGAGGAGGAAGAAGATCAAAGTCTGAAGCCCCGACGACGCGGGGGTTTCCAGAAGCGCGAGAAAATCGAAGGAATACTCCCCCGTCGCGTTGAAATGGTTCACACCGAGAACTACGATCCCGACGAGCAACGGCGCGGATCCCACAAGCATATACATGACGTACTTAGTCCCGGCGTACTGCCGACGCGGCCCCGTACCCCACATCTTCAAAAGGAAATAGCTCGGCACGAGCATAAGCTCCCAGAACACGAAGAACAAAAGGAGGTCGAGAGAAGCGAAGACCCCGATGGTCGCCGCTTCGAGGCCGAGCAAAGCGATCAAATACCCCCTCGTGAGAAATCTCACCGTACTCCACGAAAGAAGCATCACAAGCACGGTGAGGAAAGCGGTAAGCGGAATAAATAGGACGCTGATCCCATCCACCCCCACGTGATATCCGACCCCGAGGTTCGGCATCCACTCCGCCCGCTCCGCGAACTGGATGTCCGACGTTCCGGGAACAAAACTAAAGACCATCACGAGCGCGACGACGAGCGTCAGCGACGTGCCCCCGAGCGCCACCTTGCGAGCCAGCCCATCGTCCCTGATGAAAGCCAAAATGACCGCGCACAAAACGGGGAGGAGTATGAGCGTGCTTAGTATGGGGAATCCGATCTGCTCGATGGCGAGGATTTCTTCGAGGATCACGACCCACCTCCTTTATGGTAGTGAGTAGGGAGTAGGGAGTAGGGAATCGGGGTGTTCCCGGCTTCCTTTCCTTCGATACCCTCGCCTTCCCGCTCGACGGACTCTCGCCAACCGCTATGGAGACTTCGACGGCGGACGTCTCGATTCTTCGTTTTTTCCGGCTCCCGGCCCCCGAGGCGTCGCGGAGCGGAGCGCGGAGCGACGCGCCTCCCGGCTTCCGGGGAGCGAAGCGATCCAAGCGAATCGTCCGGCTGGCCGGCTGCGAGAGATCCTTGTTGCACGCGACTCTCCAGGGCTTCCAGCGACGGACGCATCCTCTCGACGAACGGGGTGGTGGCGAGGCCGATCCAGAAGATCATACCCCCGAGGGCGAGCGCGATGACCATCTCCCGAAGCCGGAGATCCTTCATTTTGTTTGCGATTCGCTCGTTGGCGTCGCCAAGGAAGGCCCGCTGGAAGTACCACAGGAAATAGGCGGCGGTGAGGAAGGTGGCGGAACCGGCGACTATGGACAATGCCCAATGAACCTCGAACGCGCCGATGAGGACGAGGTGTTCCCCGTTGAATCCGCCCGTTCCGGGGAGCCCGACGGTCGCCAGCGCGATGACGAGGAAGGCGACGGTCAGCCACGGAGCGTACAGCGACACGCCGCCGAGCGACGAGAGTTCCGGCGGCCCCACGCGCGTGTTTATGAACCCCGCCACGAAGAACAACCCGGCCCCGGCGACTCCGAAGTTGATCATTTGCAAAAGTCCGCCTTCGAGGCCGTATATGTTCAACGTGAATATGCTCAAAACCACGACCCCCATGTGGCTCACGCTCGCAAACGCGAGAAGCCGACGAAGGTTCGTCTGTATCAGCGCGATCAAGGCTCCATACACGATGCTCACCGCCCCGAGCGCCGCCATGAGCCACAACCACTCCCGCGCCGCCTCCGGCAAAAGTGGAATAATGAACCGGAGCATCCCGTAAGCGCCGAGCTTGATCCCCACGAGGAAAACACTCATCCCCACCACCGGCCCCTCTTCCAATACCTTCGGCATCCACGTGTGCAACGGGAACAAAGGAGCCTTCACCGCGAACCCGATGAACAAAAGGAAGAAGATGATCGTCTGCAAACTCTCCGGCACCGGGACTTCCAGGAGCGCGGCGAAATCGAAAGAGAGAGCCGGCCCCGCGACCATGCTGTAATTGATCGCGAGGAGGACCATCCCCGTGAGCATGAGGGCGCCCCCCGTGAGCATGAAATAGATGTACGAGAGAGCGGCCTCCCGCCTCCGCTCTCCGGTCCCCCATCGAGTGATGAGGAAATACGCCGGAATGAGTTCGAGGACGAAGAAAAGCCAGAACATCACGAGGTCGAGGGAGACGAAGGCACCGATCATGGTCGCCTCCAGCCCGAGCGTCGCCATCAAATAATGCCGGGCGTCCGCCTGAATGGAGTACTCGGCGTAAAGGACGACGAGCAAAGCGAGAAGCGCCGTCACCGGGATGAAGAGGATGCTCACCCCGTCCACGCCAAGATAATAGCCGACCCCGACGCCCGGAAGAGGCCCGAGCCGCTCCACAAACTGCATGTCGGCGGTGCCGATCCTAAAACTGTACGCGAGGAAGGCCGCGAGGATGAGCGTGAGCGTCGCCCCAGCCAGCCCGACCCGGTACGCGAGGCGTTCGTTCTTTACGAAAGCCAACGCCACGGTGAAAGCCACCGGAAGGAAAAGCAAAACGCTCAGTATCGGGAACCCGATCTGCTCCATGGCCGTTATCTCGCTCAGAACCATAGCGCCCTTATCAATATGGCGGAGAGTGAAACTATGATGATCCCCCCGATGACCACCGGGCGCCCGATGACTTCTTCGGTCTTCGTCATGGCGCGTCCGAGGGCGCCGCTCGCCTGCGGCATGCTCACATGCACCCCGGTGAACGTGGCCTTCTCAACCCACGCCGAGAGGGACACCACGCCCTCGGTCATCCGCTCGAGCATGTCCGGCACGCGGTCTATGCTCCTCTCTATGGAGTTCGAGATGTTCCCGCTCAGCCCGGTCAGCCAGCCGAGCAAGCCCGGCGCCCGGCGGATGCCCCTCTCCACGAAATCGGAGGCTCCGCCGCCCACCCTCGTCAACGCGCCGAGGATGCCCGGCGCGCGGCTGACGCCTTCCCTCTCGATCCAGTCCGAGGCGCCGCCGCCCGCCCGAGTCAAAGCCCCGAGGACGCCCGCCGCGCCGCCGAGAGCGGCCTTCTCCTTCTTTTCTTCCTCATCCCACGTCGAGGTCGGCTCCACAGCCTGGCTGATGAGGCGTTGCTCCTCCCACGTCTCCCTCGCCGTCTGAACCCTTCCCGCCGGAGCCTCGACACCCGTCGCCCGGTCAATGAACGCCGTGTCCACCCGTTCGAGGAAGCGTCCCAGCTTCTTGCTCGTCCGGACGAAGGCCGCCTCGTATATCTCATCCAGCCAGAAACGGTTCAAAGCGAGATTGTAAATCCCCCGCGTCTTGAAAAAGAGAAGCCCCGGACGCTCCGGCCTGAAACGGTCGAGGTAAAGCGGCGCGAACCAACCGACAACGAGGAGGAGGATCAAAAGCCCGAGCAAAGTCGCGGCGAGCGGAATACTCCCGCCCGGCACCCCCGGTTGCGCGGAAACGACCGGGGCCAGAAACTCCTGAAACCACGTGCCGTCGAGTCCGCCCGGCAGTATTCCGACGACCACCCCGACCCCCGCGACCGCGGCCAGAATCACGAGCGGCTTCACGAACTTCCATGGCGAACCTCGGTGGTTTCCGTGTCCGCCGTGCACGTCTTCGAAGAACGACTCTTGGACCATCCGGCCCGTGGCGAACGCGGCGGCGAACACCGCTATCACTCCGACGGCGAGGAGGATGTACAGACCGCCCGAGAAGGCGCCGAGGGCTTCGCTCTGCCACCACACCGAGACGAAGGGGAGCGCCATAAGCCCCACCGCGCCAACCAGGAACAACTGGTACACGACCGGGACGCTCTGTTTGACCGCGCCCACCTTCCGCGCGTCCGCCCCGCCATGAAGATGATGCAATATCGAAGGCGCAGTAAGGAAAAGGAGCGTCTTGAAGAAAGCGTGCGCCACGAGGTGGAAGATCGCCACCGGATAAGCCCCGAGGCCGCACGCGAGGAACATGAGGCCGAGCTGCGATGTCGTCGAATAAGCCAGAATGCTCTTTATGTCCGTCTGAACGAGGCCGACCATCGCGCCGAACAAGGCCGTCGCCGCCCCGACTATCGCGACCGCGAGCAAAGCGTTCGGGGCGAGGTCGTAGATCACGTGGCTGCGGGCGATCATGTACACGCCCGCCGTCACCATCGTCGCGGCGTGGATGAGCGCGCTCGACGGAGTCGGCCCCTCCATTGCCCGCGCCAGCCACGTCGTGAGCGGCAACTGCGCGGACTTCCCGACCGCCCCCACCAAAAGACACAGCCCGATGGCGGTGAGGGTGGCGGTGTCCGCCGATTCGGCCTGGGAGAAAACCCCTGAAAAGTCCGTCGTCTGGAAGGTGGCGACGATCAGGAAGATCCCGATCAAAAACCCCGCGTCCCCGATGCGGTTCATCACGAATGCCTTTGTCCCGGCCTTCGCCGAAGCGGGCCGCTCGTAGTAATAGCTTATGAGCAAGTACGAGCAAACCCCCACGCTCTCCCACCCGAGGAAGAGAAGCACATAGTTGTTCGCCATCACCAAAACGAGCATCGCGAACACGAACAAAGGCGTCACCGTGAAGAAGCGCGAGAAGCCTCGCTCGTTGTGCATGTAGTTTACGGAGAAAACGGCGATCAAGAACCCTATGCCCGTGGTCACGAGCATCATGACGGCGGAGAGCGAGTCTATGAGGAAGGCGAAGTCCACATTGAGGTCGCCGCTGAACAGCCAGCGATACACGACGACCTCGCGCGGCGCCGGGTCCAAAAGGACCCCGACGAAGACCCACAACGCGCCGAGGAAGGAGAGGAGGATCGCGCCGCACGCCAGCCGGTACACGACGACATAGGAATACCTCTCGCCGAAGAGCGCGTTGATTCCGTTGGCGAGCGCCGCCAAAAGCGGCAGCCCCACGATGAGGACGACGAGAAGCTCGAACACGCTACGACCCTCCTCCGTTACCTAAGATCCGGGCCGGAGGGAGGAAGTCCGTCTTCCCCCGGTACCACTCGAAGGAAGAGTTCACTTCCGGCAGCGGTTTCAGCGGCTCGTCCCATACGACGAAGCCGACGCCGGGGACGAAGATGTGGAACTCCTCCGTCTCCGGGTGCATCGCGATGAGATGCACCCAGGCGTTGTCGAGGAGTTCCTGGATCGCGGGCTGGCGACCGTATATCTCGCCGAGTATCTCGGGTTTCGCGTCCACGACGAGTTGGAGGCGCATCGCCTCGTGGATCTCGACCATCTGCCTCGGAAGTCCGGTACGGAGGTCGCTCATCGCCCCCTCCATCACCCCGATGAGGCCGGAGACGTTGTGAGGCACCTTTGTGTCGCAGCCATATTTCTGGTTGTCCACCGTGGAGAAATAGTATTCGAGATTTATGCCCGCGCCGACCGGACCGACAGCGAGGAGTATCCTCTCCACGATAGTGCCGTCGGCGTCCTGCGTGGGGTCGTATGAGATGAGGAACGGCCTCCGGTCCAGAAAGAGTCCCTGGGTGATGGACCTTCGCCCGACGACGGCGAAGGCGTTCGTGGCGTGGCCCCACTCCGGTCGAACCTGGCTGAGGTCCACGGAGCGGCCCTCGATGTGGCGAAGCGACTTTTTCGGGGACACATCTTTGGGGGCGGAGGCGAAGCGCCGGCAGCGTTCCTGCGCGGAGCGGGCGCGGGCCTCGTCGAGGTCGGCGGTGAGGCTCTCGAAATCTCCGCGGAGCATCTCCGGGATGTCCTCGATGTCGGAGTATGTATAAAGCTCATTGGCGGTGTTGTGCTGCGAACCGACGAACCATGTGTCGTCGGGGATATCGATCCCGCGCTCGCGGAGGATGGAGCGAACCTCCGGGCGGTTCGCCATCGCGGCGAAGGCGCGGGCGTTCGGCCCGCCGTGCTTTCCGCCGCACGCCCCGCAGTCATGCGCCGACTCGTGGGGGTTGTTGATGCTGGCGGAGCCGTGTCCGCTGAAAAGCACTATCCGGGCGAAGCCGTATGTGAGGCCGAGGTTCCGGAGCATCGTCTCCACCTGGTTTGCCTGCTCTTCCACGACGAACCCGATCTTGTACGCGCCTTCGAGCGCGTGGGTCTCCCCGGCGTCGAGGGCGAGGGCGGTTCGCACCGGCGGGACGACGCGGTGATGCACCTTGTCCGCGATCCTCGAATATTCGCGGGGCGCGAGGATCCTCCCGATCAAAGGCACGCTCTGGAGAATACCGACAAGGTGTATGAGGAAGTACGCCGAGACGGAGTTCCGCTCGGTCTCCCAGTAGGCGTTGTGGAACGTCTCCTCCCACTTCGAGCGCGTATTGTGAGTCTCAAGCCGCTCCGCCTCCTCCGGGCGGCGGACCTCCGATATCTTGTTCACCGGGCTGACGACCGCCGGACAGAGAGGAGTCGTGCCGTGGTCATCCAGAGCCTGATACTGCATCGCGACCCCGAAGAAGCCCGCCGCCCCGATCGTCTCGTACTCCAGGTTTATCTCCTCGAAGTGACGGCGGATGGCCTCTTCGCGCTCGTCAATGCAAAACACGACCTGTGCTTTGGGCCGCGTCTCCCTCGTCTTCCAACGACCCTTCCCCCGGTTGTCGGCGAGCGCGTTGAGAATCTTCTCCCTGTAGTTTCGCTCATAAGCCACGAGCCATACCGGCCCATGCTCCGAAGCCGGAAACCCGTCCACAATCCCCATCAAACGCCCCCGCTCCTCTTCGGAGAGCGACCGGACCTCTTCGCCCGTGAGGCCGAGGAACTGCGCCAGGTGAAAGAGCCGCCACGCATCGCCGCAGACCGCCGACGAGGCGTCGCTCTCGCGGTGCGCCCAGATCATGTCCGCCAGGGTCTGCCAACGCTCGTCCTCGGGGCCGCCGGAGGACGACGGGTCCGCCGCGAGGGTTCGGGTTTGTTCGGCGAGATAGTCGGGGAGGTTCCCTTTTCGCAGCTCGCGGCGAACGAAGAACTCGGACGGGTGGGACTCGAAGTAGTCGCGCAGGCTCTGCGCGCTTCCGTCGAGGCGCCACGTTTCGCCGCAGATTTTCTGGACGAGTAGTGTTTCGTAGAACAGGCGCACCGCGAGGTACTGGATGAGGTCTATCGGCTGCGTCTCCTGGCGGGCGTAGTCCGGGTGGCTCTCGCGCCATTGGATCATGCCCGCCCATCCGGGGAGCTGAATGATCAAACGCCCCAGATAATCCCCCCAATCTTCCTCCCGGACGCCAAGCTCGCGGAGGCGTTGTATGACGGCGTCCCTCGCCAGCGCGGGGAGATGGTGCAGCGCGTCCCGCCAGCCGGGGAGGTCGTCGAACTCGAAGGATCGATCCTTCCCGGCGAGGCTCTTCCAGGCATCGTAAAACCCGAGCGCCCGCCCCGGCAACCGCCACGCCGCCAACCCCTCGTCGAGGAAGGCCGCGCAGCGTTTGATCACGTACTCGTTCACCCGCCCGCTCACGTCCTCGCCGGTGATCTCCTTCAGGAAGTCGCTGTGGGACTTGTCCCGCCCGAGCCGCCCCATCTCCTCCTCGATACTCCGGCTCATGAACTCGCGCATCCGACGGCGAGGATCCCTCCGGCGAAGCTCTTCCATGAGGCCGGGATGTTCCGGTTGCTCCTCCCTCAGAGAAAGGAGGATCTCCAGCGCGGCGAACCCCCTCCGGTTCAGCCCGACCGACCCGAGGTCGTGGAGGACGAGCCAGCAAAGATGGGCCGCCTCCAGCGGGGAAGCCTCATCTTCGAAGCCTCCCTCCAAACGGCCCATCTCGGCATGGACAACGTCCCGGACAGCGTTCCCGAGTTCGTCGGTGAGCGGGATGGGCGGCCCTCCCCACCGCTCCATGTGCCTGAATCGCTCCTCCATCCGCTCCGCCGCGCCGTCCGGGTTCCGCTCCCCGAAATGCTCGGGATCCGTCGTCGAAAGCGGGTCTTCGAGACCATGCGCGGCGAGGCACGCGTCCCAAAGAGAGAGAACCGCATAGGCTTCCGGGTTTTTCTCGAAGTGCGCGGCGATGTCGGAGAAAATCCCGCGCACTCCGAAGTGGCGGCGGGCGAGCGTCTTCACCAGACGCGCCTCGGCGTCGAGCCAGAGACGACGGATTTGTTCACGCTCCGCCTCGTTTACGGGAGCGGCTCCGAACCGGCGGTCTATGCACGCGAGGTAGCCTTCCCGCCGCTCGTCGGGAATTCCCATAGCGCGAAGCCCGGCCTCCGCGCCCCCCGACTTGCCCCGTCCCTCCTCCATCCCGCCCCGGACTTCGGCGCGAAGCCGTCTGGCCGGGTCGAGATTGAGGTGGACTCCCATCGAGTCCGAGAGCGTCCATTCGCGGCCTACGCGCTCCAGCCCGCGAGCGAGTTCATCCGATGCCTTCTCCATGATCGCCGCTCGGGTTTCTTCCGGCACGTCGTCGCGGAGGCGGCGGGTCGCGCCGCGTTCGTACACCTCGAAGCGCAGCCGGGCGGGGTCGAGGGGTTCGATGCCGCGGAGGAGATGGACGCGCCGGATCTCCGCGGCCTCGATCCGCCTTTCTCCCACCGCCACACTTTCCTCGGGGAACGGGCGGCTCTCGAAGGCGGCGGCGATGTCGTCGTCCGAAATTCTGCCTCTCGCGTAAAAGCCTCGGAATTGCTCGTTCGGGAGGTATCCCCGGCCACCGAGTATGCGGTGAGCCTCGACCACCGCCTCTTCGAAAGGGAGATGTTGGAGGCCGTGGAGGGTATTGTGGTGGACGAAGGTGGAGATCGGCCCCTGTCCGGCCAGAAGGTGGCTGAAATGGTCCACCTCGTGCTTGAGGTGGTGGCGCATCTCGTTGGTGACGTTGAGGAGCATGTATCCCTTTCTAGCCGAAGAGGGCCGCCATCTGAGTCATCGTCGCGTTCATGAGTCCGAGCGCCACGCCGGGATAGAGGCCGAGGACGAGCATCAAAGCCGCCAGAGGCAATATCACGACGAGTTCGCTCCCCCCGATGTCCTTGAGGCTCGCCCAGCGGGGATCCACATCCCCCATCACCATCCTGCCGATGGTCCGAAGCGAATACGCGGCGGTGAGAAGAACCCCGAGGAGCGCGATGATGATCCACAATCCCCACTCCTGAAAACCGCCCACGAGCACGTGGAACTCGCTCACGAACTGGGCCAGCCCCGGAAGCCCCATCGAAGCCAGGAACGACAGCGAGATGAGAATCGAGAAGACCGGGACGCTCGACATAAGCCCGCTGAAATCCGTCATGTCGCGGGTGTGCGCCCGCTCGTAGATGACGCCCACGAGAAAGAAGAGCGCCGCGGAGATAACGCCGTGCGTCACCATCATCATCACGGCCCCGGTGAACCCGAGGACGTTCAGCGCGGCGATGCCTACCAGCACGAAGCCCATGTGGTCTATGGACGAGAAGGCCACTATGGATTTCAAGTCCGTCTGCCGCCAAGCCAGCAAAGCGCCGTACAAAATGTTTATGAATCCGAGCGCCAGAAGAATCGGCGCGAACCATTCGAGGCCGAGCGGCAAAAGCTCTCCGGCCCGCAAGAGGCCGTATGCCCCTATTTTCAGGAGGAGGCCGGAGAGGACCATGCTCACGGGGGTGGGGGCTTCCACGTGCGCCAGCGGCAGCCAGCCGTGGAGGGGGAAGATAGGGATCTTCACCGCGAACCCGGCGAGGAAGGCGAGGAAGGCGCCCCTCTGGAACGTGTCGGTCCATCCCTCGCGGGACTCGAGAAGCTGGCGCATGTCGAAGGTGCCGGGGTCCGAGTTGAGATAGACGGCGATGATGCCGAGGAGCATGAAGATCGAGCCGACGAGCGTGTAAAGGAAGAAGCTCATCGCCGCCACGTCCTTGCGTGTTCCGCCCCACAAGCCGATCAGGAAGAACATAGGGACGAGGCCAACTTCATAGAACACGTAAAACAGGAACCAATCCTGCGCCACGAAAACCCCGAGCACCGCGACCTCGAGAAGCAAAAACCACGCGAAATAGCCTTTTATCCGCTCTCGTATGAGGCTGAGGGAGGCGACCACCGCCGAGAGAACTACGAGGGTGGTCAAAAGAAGGAGAGGGAACGAGAGGCCGTCGAGGCCGAGGGAGTATGTCATGCCGAGGTCGGGGATCCACTCGAGACGCTCGGTGAACTGGAGTTCGGTCGTGCCTCGGTCGAAGGCGAAGATGAGGCTCCAGCAAAGGAGGAAGGAGATGCCGGCGCATCCGAGCGCGACGGCTTGTATCGCCCTCACCTGCTTTGCGGGCAAAAGCAGTATGACCGCGACGCCGACGAGCGGCAGCCAGACGATCACGCTCAAAATAGGGATGTTGTTCACGACAGACATAAGAAGCTCCTCATCTTCCTCATCTCCTCATCCGGCAAGCGTCCTTTTCTTGTCTTCCAGCAACGCTCTTACCATGTCCCGGATCGAGAGCATGCCCACGACCTCTCCGGCGGCGTCGAGTACGATCAGGTGCCGAAACCCGCGTTCGATCATCGTCCGGGCGGCGTCCACGACGTGCCAGTTCAGGGTGATGGCGACCGCATTGGGGGTCATGTAAGCACCGACCTTCGTACGGGTGGGATCGGCGCCTTCGGCGACCGCCCGGAGCAGGTCTCGCTCGGTGATGATTCCGGGGTCGTCCTCCCCGGAAAGCACCACCGCCGAACCCACGCGGCGCTCCCAAATGCGCCGGGCCGCCTCGGAGAGGCTCTGATCCGGCTCCACAGCGAGGATCTCCTGCCGGGTCACAAACGATTCAATGAGCATGAATCGAGTCCACCTCCCTCCTACGCCGGGGTCTTTGGCCCTTCCGCGGCCACCGGTGTCCCGCGCCTGGGCGAGAGGTCGTCGTGGCCGGAGGGCTCGAGGTGGTCCATGTTCCGCCACTCGACCTCGCCGCCGTCGTCAGTGTACACCCGCTCGAAGTCGCTGAGACGATCCATCACCGTGTGGTCTATGAAGTGGACACCCGAAAAGTCCATCACCACGTTCTTCCCCTTCGGAAGCGAGTCGAGCCTGCTCCGGATGCCGAGGAAGTTATGGAACCCGAGCGCGCCGGAGAAATGAACCGGAACCGTCCCGTTCTCCGACTCGACGTTCACCTTCGGCTTGAAGACATTGCTCGGCTTCGTCCGCCCGACGACGAACGCGATGATGAACGCCACGACGAGTCCGGTGGCGACGCCGATGAGGAGGTCCGTCAAAAGCACGGTTATCGCGGTGACGGCCATGAAAAGGAACTCCGTTTTGCCGACGTGCCAGGCGTGGCGGAACTCGCTCGGATGCGCCAGGCGGAAGCCGATGACGAGGAGTACGCCCGCCAAAGCCGCGAGTGGAATCTGGCTCAGAAGACCCGGCACCGCGAGTACGAACGCCAGCAGGAAGAAGCCGTGGAAGAAGTTCGACCAGCGGGTCTTCGCGCCCTGCAAGATGTTCGCCTTGCTACGGACGACCTCGGCGATCATGGGCAGGCCGCCGATGCCGCTCGAGAGCGCGTTCCCCACGCCCTTGCCGAGCAACTCCTTGTTCATGTTCGACTGCCGCTTGTACGGGTCTATCTTGTCCACGGCCTCGGCGGTCAGCAGCGACTCCAGGCTCGCCACGAAGACGAAGAGGAGGATCCACTTGATGGAAGTCGCCGTGTATATCTGCGAGAAGTCCGGGAACGCGAACCCGGCGAGAAGCCCGCCCTCGGGCAGCGGCACGAGGAACTGCGTCCCCGTCTCATAACTATTTCCGAAGAGCGAGTACGAGCCGTCGCGGCCAATGCCGAGGCCGATAGCCATCAAAGTGCCGACGAGCACCGCCAACAACGGCGCAGGGACGACGCTGGCTATGCGGCCCAGCTTCGGCCAGAAGACCATGATCAAGACCGCCGTTATCCCGATGATCGCCACGTAGGGGTTGGGGTTCAAGATGCTCGGCGGGATCGCCGTGAGGATGTGGAACCCGTGTTCGCCCGGGTTCTCGTTCCCGAATACGATGTGGATCTGCCCCGACATAATTATGAGGCCGATG
>JACCSM010000324.1 GCA_013698525.1 Rubrobacteraceae bacterium | reverse complement strand
GATTCGCTATGTGCTTCTTGGGCATACTCTGACCTCTCTTTCTCGCAACCTCCTCATCGGGGGTACACGTTCTAGTTCCATTTACCGAGAGAGTATATCACATACAACTTATTAAGACAACAATCACATTAAATAACTCTATAACATATAGATGTGTTAGCTGCATGCACATCTAGAGGGCTTGAAAGGCTCGCAAGGGGTCGTTCGCATCGAGGTGACTCTTGCTGGGTGAATCGCTCCTTTGTGTGTATCCTTGTGCCGGGGCAACATCGATGTACCTCGCCAGCGACTACATCCACCCCTTCAAGGACGCCGGAGGCAGTCCTGCGCGCTGTCGCGTACGGATCTACCTCCCCGACGACATTCTCGACGCTCCCGTGGTTGTCTGCTCGGAGCTGCCTAACAACGCTGGCGGCTCGATCACCAACTCCGCGGAGACGATAGCCGCGGGGGTGATCCGGGCCAATGAGCTACCCACCCCGCTGGTATGGATAGAGCACTGGCCGCAGGAGACTACGGGCGTAGAGGAGACGTTCGAGCTGGTCGCCTTCTCCAGCTACGAGGTCGTACAGAGAGCGCCCTACCTCGGGGAGACGAGGCGTGGATAGGAGAGCCGACGTGGAAGCCGCTGGACCGTACTAGCGTGGAGGTGTTGGTAAGCGATAAAGTCTAGAGTAGAGGAACGAAGTACTCTAGGAGAAAGACTTATGAAGATAACCGGTGCAGACCACACCAACTGGCGGGTGAAGGACCTTCAAAGATCGTTGCGATTCTACCGCGACGTGCTGGGACTCGAATCCTTCGGCCTTGAGGAGTACCACCGGGAGGAGCGCCCCATCGTCTCACTAAGGGTGCCCCCTACGTTCATCCTGCACCTCAGCCCCGATCCCTCCTTCGAGCCCGGTTCTACCGGAGGATATGATCACCTAGCCTTGGTAGTGGAGGAGACCGACACGGAGGCACTGGCGGAGTACCTGAGGACCTCGGGTGTGCAGGTCGAGCGTAGATCAGAGGGCTTGGTGGGAGCCCAAGGCGAGGGAGGGGCACTATACGTTCGTGATCCGGAGGGCTATCTCATAGAGCTAAAGCTGTACGGTCCTCTCTCACCACAGGGTGAGAACCGAGGGTAGGTGTTTGTGCTTCTTTACTCCTTACGGGGCTCTACCTTCGAACGTCCCGGGTAGACGATTACCCTCTCAGGAGGGGGCAGGAATTATGACCCGGTTCAGAGGTAATTTAAGGGTGCGCGGAAGGGCTTCTGGATACTCTAGGGCGTCACCCTGCCGCTCGTCCGTCCTCAGGCGCGCTACCATGTGCCCCACTTGCACTCACACGAGGGGATCGAGGAGACTTGACGAGCGAACTTGAGGCCGCGCTCTCGGCGGCCAGGAGGGCGGGCGAGGTGCTACGCACTGGCCTCGGCTCCGAACACGCCATCACCTACAAGGGGGAGGTGGACCTCGTCACGGAGATCGACGAGGAGGCGGAGCGGGTGATAAGAGAGGAGCTCCTGAGATGCTTCCCGTCCTACGGAATGCTGGCCGAGGAGGGAGGAGAGCTCGCGGGCGAGGAGGACGTTCGCTGGATCGTGGACCCCTTGGACGGCACTACCAACTACGCCCACGGGCTACCCATCTTCTGCGTCTCCATAGCGCTCGAGAGGTCCGGCGAGGTGGTTCTAGGGGTTGTACACGACCCGATGGGCGAAGAAACCTTCGTCGCCGAGCGAGGTCGAGGCGCCTTCCTGAACGGCGAGCTCATCAGGGTATCGGATACTCACGAGCTGATACGGGCGCTTATCGCGACCGGCTTCCCCTACGACCGCGCTGAGATGCCCGAGGCCCTAGAACTCTTTGGACGCTTCGCGGCCACCACCCAAGGCATGAGGAGGTTGGGTTCTGCGGCGCTCGATTTGTGCCACGTGGCATCGGGGAGGATAGACGGCTACTACGAGCGGGGCCTCTGGCCGTGGGATCTCGCTGCGGGGAGCGTGATACTCGAGGAGGCTGGAGGGAAGCTTACAAACTACCGAGGAGGGAAGCTAGACCTCGGCGGCAGGGAGATAGTGGCGAGCAACGGGCGCCTGCACCCGGCCATAACGAAGCTGATGGGAGAGAACGACCGAGTAGGTTCGTAGATCATACTGATTCATGTGCCGCTACCACGTCCCTTAGGCGCGGCTGAAAGAATCGGGGATGATCAGCGCATGTGCGAGGAGCCGTTTCAAAGACTTCTACGGCTTGCAGAAGACCTTCTCCCTCGCCTCCAAAAAGAGTGTCGCACCCCCTTTAGAGAACCTCTGCAATTCATCGTCATTACCGTCATGAGCGTCATGAGCGGTACTTTTCCCGATACCTATGGGGTTTTCTACGTGACGATCAATTCCTGGCGTGTTCGGGGACCGTCATGTCATCGTCATGGTGAGCGTCAGCGAAGAAACGCCTTACCTAAGCGGCTTACTCGCAGGCGTGACGGTCGTGACGCTCATGACGATGGATTGCGGGTGTTGTCTAGACAGGGGTGAGCACCTCTACTTCGTAGGCTCCCTTACCCCTTCAACCTAACCCGACGAACCCGACGCGCAGAGCAAGGAGTCCCGTACCTATGCGATCTTTGAGGCCACTAGCAGCGTCGGGTTTGTCCAACCTCTCCGATAGCCCGACGCTGCTACCCGACGAGAGAGATGGTCCGTCGTCGGGTTTATCGAGAGCACCGTCGGGTCAGCAACTAGAACCCGACGACAACAAGAACCTTACTTATGCCGGATACCCCGGCTATCGTCGGGTTTGTCGGGTCTTGTGAGAAGGTATGAGAGAGGCGACCCGGGGGAGAGTGGGAGGATGGACTACAGGAAATGGTGCTCTGAGGGTCCTCAAGGCATGGTGTGAGGTCAGGATAGGGAGGACTCCGGGTCCTTCAGGTGTAGCTGAAGAGCGGGTGCGTCCCTGCGGTGTTCGGTGGGCCATGCTCTCACTATGGGTAGGACGTTGGAGAAGCCAGGTCCCTAGCGTTAATTCACCCGAGTGCGTGGAGAAACTGTCTGAAAAGTCCCGAAGGTGCGTGAAACGTGGCTTCTCAGGGCACTGAAGCGGCACTATTCGGCCGATTTTGGCCTCGGTAGACCGGCTAAATCACGCTCGGAGCGTTGCTCGTACCCCTTTTCGGACAGTTTCGGAAGGTGCGTTCTCCGAAGTTCGGGCTTCTTCTAACCGGAGCAGTAATGTTCGCGGATGGTGCGCTGGTACTCCTCCTCGGGCCCGACATGCGGGTCCGGGAAGGGCGGCGCGCTCTCCATAGCCTCTTGGTCCACCCCTAGTGTGATCGATCCTGGGTCTTCTTCGCTCACGGCTTCCACAGGGACCAGATGGTGCTTTCTTTCCAAGCCCACGAACTCGCTCGTGAGGACGTCGATGAAGCGCAGCTGCTTGCTGTGCTCATCGACGTAGAGGTTCGCCACCGTCCCTACGAACCTATCCCCGGAGTCAAGGACGCGCTTCTGGCGCATTTCGTGATGTGGTGGAGCGGGATGCTCGTGCCACTCCAGCCTGATCAGGGCCATGGGTCCTCCTTTCCTACTGGAGCCTACGGACCCTAGCACCTCCATTATCACCATCTCGGCTCAACGGTTCTGGAAGGACCCTATTCACCCGAGTGCGTGGAAGGTGAATTCTCAGAAGTTGATCTCCGTGGGTAGCCCGCTACGACCCCAGCGGCCACTGCCCGGTCTGCTGATGGACACGCCGCCTTACTTCTCAGACGAATTCTTCGGCCTCCTCAGGCGTAAACAGGACAGGGAAGCTACCGGCAGGAAGCCCCCTATGAGCCGCCTTCTTCCAGTCCGTTCTGTAAAGCGGTCCATGCCAGGACCGCGCACTTCACCCGGGCAGGGTAGTTTATGACGCCCTTGAGGGCGGCCAGGTCGTCGTATTCGGGAAACTCCTCCTCGCCGACCATCATGGACTTGAAGCTTGCGACCTCCTTGTGCACATCTTGGCGGTTCTTGCCCACAAGCCGCTCGGCCATCATCGAGGCCGAGGCCTGGGAGATGGAGCAGCCCTGCCCGGTGAACTTCACCTCGGCGACCTTGTCCCCGTCGAAGCGGGCGTAGACGGTCACCTCATCGCCGCAGAGGGGGTTGAGGAGGTGCTCCTGGAGGTCATGGTTCTCCAGTTCGCCCCGGTTGCGGGGTCGCCGGTAATGGTCCATGAGGATCTGCGTGTAGAGCTCGCGCATCATGCTCATCTTGCGAACGCTCCGAGGAACCGGCGGGCATGTTCGAGCGCCGTAAGCAGAGCGTCCACCTCTTCCTCTGTGTTGTAAAGGTAGAAGCTCGCCCGAGCCGTCGCCGCGACGCCGAGGCGGCGCATCAGTGGCTGGGCGCAGTGGTGGCCGCTCCTTATGGCTACGCCCTCCTCGTCCAGGAGCTGTGAGAGGTCGTGCGGATGCACATCCGGCAGGGAGAAGGAGACGAGGCCCGTCCGGTCCTTCCCGGGGCCGTAGACGGTGATGCCCCCGATCGCGGAGAGCCTCCGGTAGGCGTACTCTCCCAACCTCCGCTCGTGCTCCCGAACGTTCTCCATCCCCAGAGCGTCGAGGTAGTCCACGGCCGCCCCGAACCCCACGGCTTGGGCTATGTTCATGGTCCCGGCCTCGAACTTGTGGGGCAGGTCGTTCCAGGTAGAGTGGTCGAGATGGACCTCCCGGATCATCTCCCCCCCGCCAAGGAACGGGTCCATGGCATCCAGGATCTCCGGCCGGCCCCACAGCACCCCGACCCCCGTGGGGCCGAGCATCT
>JACCSM010000290.1 GCA_013698525.1 Rubrobacteraceae bacterium | reverse complement strand
CACCCGCGTCGACATGCCCAGACTTTGGCCCGTCTGAGAGAGGGGCGCGGCAAGGGCGCGCTCTTTCCATCTAGCAAATGATCTAATACGAGCAAAATCCGGACTCCCGACCCTAGATCTATGACGGGGAATGTTCCCTTACAACCCACCTTGGTTAGGCCGAACCGGACATCGCAGCGGGCTCCGCGACGAAGAACACCTCGGCATTTATGGGACACGTTACTTCGGAGTTCCTTCCAAGGTTTTGCTTCTTTGCAATCTCCAGCGCTCGCTCAATGCTCTCGGCCTGCACCGCCACGCTGAAACGAGCAGCGCCGCTTCTTGCCTGGAACGTGATCCTCACCATTTAGCACCCCTCTGCGCGCAGACCGCAACACCGCTCCTCGTCCACGCTAACGCCCTCGTCACGTTCTGCATATTAGATACTTTCGTCATAATTTCGCAACAGAACATAAACCGTCGGATACAGGCTTCGCTTTCACCTACGGTCTTCGGTCTGCTGCCCTGAATGTGTAGGTTTCTTATATTTGCACCTGATCTGCCCATTACCGTCACCTTATTTTTCTTGCTTCTCGCAGCGGAGCGCCGACCTCATGCAGGTGTTGGAGGATCTCTTTGTAGGACTGGAGCACGCTGGTCTCGTGGTAGGCGATACAGTGATCCCGGCAGAAGCCTCTGATGATCGGCTGCGCTTCTCGCAGCTTGTTGCGGGGCAGCCTCGGGAACAGATGATGTTCGATTTGGTAGTTGAGACCTCCGTAACAGAAGTCGGTTATAGGGTGGGCTACGACGTTGCGGCTCGTTAGTACCTGTCGGCGCAGGAAGTCCACCTTGCTGTCGCGTTCCAGGAGGGGCATGGCTTTGTGGTTGGGGGCGAAGATCGAGACCATGTAGGTGCCGAAGAGCCCGCGATGTACGGCGATGAACAGCAGAGCCTGCAACGGTTCAAGCACCGAGAATAGCAGAGCGAAATACAGCGCGAAGTGTGCGCAGATCGTCAGGGCTTCGAGAAGCGTGCTCTTCGCCTTCTTGGCAGCGAGGAACTCGATGCTGCTGCGGAGCATGCTGATCGCCTGCAGGAGAGAGAGGGGGAATATGAGGGCAGCCTGGTATTTCACGACGAAGCGGGCAAACCCTCGCTTCTCGAGGGCCTGCTCTACTTCGAATGCGAGCAGCGGGATGTCCACGTCGGGGTCTACGTCCAACTGGTTGGGGTGGCCGTGATGCTCGTTGTGCTTGTCGATCCACCACTGACGGCTTATGCCGAGCAACAGGTTGCCGAAGACGAGGGTGAGCCAGTCGTTTTTCCAGGGGCTGCGGAAAGTGAACTGCCGGTGCCCGAAGTCATGGGCGAGGAGGCTGATCTGGACGAAGACGAAGGCTAGGTAAGCGGCGTTCAGGAGCTGGAACCAGGAATCGCCGAGGACGAACAGCAAGGCCAGGCTCACTGCCAGAAGGCCGAGGGTTAGGGCCGTCTTGGCCGCGTAGTAGGCGGGCTGCTGGTCTAGTACCCCTCTCTGCTTGATAAGTCGCTTCAACTCGGCATATTGATTGGGTAGTGAGCGGGGAGCAGATTCCTTGAGAAGGGGAGGAGCTGGATTCTCGCCCGGTGCATGGGCTCGGGATAACCTGTTAGGGCTCATGAGATATGGCCCCTTCCAGCCGAGAGACTGGTACGCCCGGACAGCCTCCTCTGAGAAGCGCACTTCGGCGAGCTTTCCAACCGCACGAGCGCACCTCCTGAGAAAGTTTCGCTAGGCGTCTCGTTCTTCAAGACTCACTCCCTCGGACCGCCGCGAACACTTGAGCATCCCCGTACTCCCTCCCCGGAAGCCATGCGTTCTCTCGCCGGTGGTGGCTAAGGACATGCTCCTTGTCACCCGGCCTTGCCTCCTGGCGTTGAGTAAGCTTGGGATGATCGAAGTAGTCCCTGATCTTTTTCAGTCCCAAACGCATCCTGCCCTTGACCGTCCCGAGGGGTAGGCTGAGAAGCTCGGATATCTCCACGTGCGTGTACCCGGAAAAGTACGCCAGCTCCAGGATCTTGAGCTGTTCGCTCGGGAGGGTATTTAGTGCCTTCCTGACCTGGTCGCGCTGCGAGTTCCGCCAGGTCTCGGCGAATGCCTCGCTCGGTTGGGAGCGTGGGGCTGAGGCTTCGATCCTGTCCTGCGTCCTGCGCCGGCTCGCATGGGAGCGGAGCTGGTCTATACCGCGGTTGTGGACAATAGAGAGGATCCAGGTCCGCACACTGCCGCGCTCCGCGCGATAGCTGCTAGCACCCCGCCAGAT
>JACCSM010000258.1 GCA_013698525.1 Rubrobacteraceae bacterium | reverse complement strand
CCGTTATAGTCTCTGGCACGCTTCACGTGTACGTGAGCCAGACCGACAGGGGAGAGCTGGTCTTCGGTGCCAGCGTGGACCCGTTCACCTCCTACTCGATGCGGGGCTCGCTGGAGTTCACCGAGGGACTGGCCGGGCACGTGCTAGAGCTCATGCCCTCCCTGGCCAAAATGCGTCTGCTGCGCCAGTGGTCTGGGCTGTGCGACATGACACCGGACTTTTCGCCTATCATGGGCGTTACGCCGGTGGCTGGCTTCCTTGTGGACGTAGGCTGGGGCACGTACGGTTTCAAGGCTGGCCCCGTCTCGGGCGAGACGATGGCCTCGCTCGTCGCCAGGGGCGAGACGCCGGAGCTCATCGCCCCCTTCGGTCTCGACAGATTCGAGGGTGGCGACCTTATGGGCGAGAAAGGGGCCGCGGCCGTTGGGCATTGAGATCGAGGGAAGGCTATGATCCTGCTGCCTTGCCCCTACTGCGGGCCGCGCAACGTTTCGGAGTTCCGCTACGTCGGCGAGGTCTCGGAGCGACCAGACCCGAACGAAACCGGCGTCGAGGAGTGGAGGACTTTCCTATACGCGCGCAACAACCCGGCTGGCTGGACGACGGAGGCGTGGTTCCACAGCGCAGGGTGCAGGCAGCACTTCGTCACCGAGCGGCACACGGTGACCAACGAAGTAAGAGTCTCGCGGCTCCCCGAAGCACAGCTGCGAGGCCGGCAAGAAGAGCGGGCCACCGGTGGAAACGTCGCTGGCGACGGTGGAGGTGCGATCTACTGACGACGCAGCCGGTACAGAAGACCGCCATGTCCATGCGCCTGGGCCACCGGCCTGGCGAGGTCATCGACCGTGGGCGAGAGTTTACGTTCACGTGGAACGGGGAGGAGTATCCCGCTTACGGGGGTGACACCATCATCTCGGCGCTGGCCGCTTGCGGCGAGCGGATCTTCTCCCGCAGCTTCAAGTACCACCGCCCGCGCGGGCTGCTCTCGGCGAGCTTCCTCGACCCAGGTTGCATGGTGCAGGTCGACGACGAGCCGAACGTCAGGGGCGCCCACCGGCGCGTAGAGCCTGGTATGGTCGTGAGCCCCCAGGGGGTCTGGCCCTCGCTCGAGTACGACGTAAAGTCTGCCAACGGGGCCTTCGGCCGCTTCCTCTCCGCCGGCTTCTACTACAAGACCTTCATCAAGCCCCGCCGGCTGTGGCCCGTATACCGGAGGATGCTGCGGCGTTTCTCCGCAGGCGGCAGAGTCTCAGCCAGCACGGCGCAAGGTTACTTCGACAAGCGCTATGCCCACCCCGACGTCCTCGTCGCCGGAGGCGGTCCCGCAGGTATGGCAGCGG
Source organism: Rubrobacteraceae bacterium (assembly GCA_013698525.1). Lineage (GTDB taxonomy): Bacteria > Actinomycetota > Rubrobacteria > Rubrobacterales > Rubrobacteraceae > Rubrobacter_D. The sequence goes on along the minus strand of JACCSM010000258.1, from coordinate 2,217 downwards.
CGGTCGCGGCCGGAAGAGCGGGGGCGCAGGTCTTGCTCGTCGAGGAAGAGTACGAGCTCGGCGGCCACCTCCGCTGGGGAGACGAGGCCGAGCTTGCCGCCTTGCACGCGCTGCGCGAGGAGGTGGCCGGCACGCCTGGCATCGAGGTAATGACAAACTCGGTAGTCAACGGGCGCTACGACGACAACTGGGTCGCGGTAATGCAACGCAACCTGCCCCACGTCGAGGAACGGCTAGTGAAAGCCAGGGCCAAAACACTTGTGGTGGCGCCAGGCCTCATAGAGCGCCCCTACGTCTTCGAGGGCAACGACACGCCAGGGGTCATCCTCTCGACTGCTGCGCGGCGTCTGATCAACCTCTACGCAGTCAAGCCAGGGGAGAGGGCTGTGGTCTTCTCGGCGAACGAGAGCGGCGAGGCGGCGGCGGAAGACCTCCGGCGCTCGGGCGTCGAGGTCGCCCGCGTCGTCGACGCCCGTAGGGGCGACGACATCGTGCGTGTGAGGGGCGGCAAGGGCGTACGCACCGTGGAGTGCGCCGACGGCGCCGAGATAGAGTGCGACCTCCTCGTCACGGCTGTGGGTTGGACCGCGCCCACCTCGCTGATAAACATGGCCGGCGACCGGCCCGTCTACAACGAGAGGGCGGCCCGTTTCTTCTCTTCCCACCTCCCCGACGACGTGCTGACGTGCGGCGGAATCGCCGGCGACGGGTCGCTCGACGAGCTACTCGCCCACGCGCGCGCCACAGGCGGCGAGGCTGCCAGGCGGGCCGCAAAGACCGCGAGGCGGCTGCGCTCCGGCATCCCGCGGGCCTCCGAGGTACGAGAGCCGGAGACGCCGCCAGCGGAGATCCCCGAGTTGCCTCTCTACGAGCACCCGGCGTTGTTCCGCGGCAAGACGCACGGCATCGTAGACTACTCAGAGGACGTCACCTCCAAGGACCTCGTCGCAGCCGAGAAGGAGGGCTACGACTCCATAGAGCTGGTCAAGCGGTATACGACCGTAACCATGGGCCCTGCCCAGGGCAAGCTCGAGAGCGTCAACGCCGTGGCGATCATGGCTGAGACTGGGGGGCGCACCATCGAGGAGACAGGGACCACTGTGTGACGGCCCCCGTACAGCCCGATCACCCTGGGGGCTCTGGCCGGACGCATCTTCGAGCCTGTGCGGTACTCTCCGATGCAGCCGTGGCACGAGATCCGCGGGGCGAAGCCGCTGGTGGCGGGGGCTTGGATCCGCCCCGACCACTACGGCGACCCCGCCTCCGAGGTCCTGAACGTCCGGGAGAACGTCGGCATCATAGACGTGACGCCTCTGGGCAAGTTCGACCTGCGCGGTCCTGACGTGCCCAAACTGCTCAACCACCTGTACGTCAACAGGTGGGATAACCTCGACGTCGGCGCGGTCCGCTACGGCGTTATGTGCCTCGAGGACGGCGTTGTCTTCGACGACGGCGTGACAGGCCGCCTCGGCCCGGAGCGTTACATCATGACGACGACCTCCTCAGGCGCCGCCGGCGTTTGGGAGTGGATCGACAACTGGTTGCAGACTGCCCACCCAGGGTGGCAGATCCACGTCACCCCGGTGACCACGGCGTACGCGAGCATCAACGTCGCCGGACCTAAGTCCCGCGAGTTGCTCCTGCGCCTGACCGAGGGCGTTGACCTCTCTCCAGACGCCTTCCCCTATATGCGGGTGCGCGAGGGGCGCGTCGCCGGCGTCGAAGGATGCTTTATGTGGCGCATCGGCTTCACCGGCGAGCTCAGCTACGAGGTCCACGTGCCCGCCGCCTACGGGCTGCACGTGTGGGAGACGCTCATGCAGCGGGGCGCGGACCTTGGCGTAGGGCCGTTCGGCGTCGAGGCGCAGCGCATCCTACGCCTGGAGAAGGGACACTTCATCGTAAGCCAGGACACCGACGGGCTCACGGGACCCTACGATGTGGGCCTCGGCCGGATGGTCAAGCTGGATAAGGACGACTTCACAGGCAAGCCCGAGCTGGCGTGGCAGAGTGAACGCGACGGCCGCCTTCGGCTCGTCGGATTGCAACCGCACGACGGCTCGGTGGTCCCCCCTGAGGCGAGCCAGATAGTGGAGGGTAAGAGCGAGATCGTGGGCCGGATAACCTCGAGCCGCATGTCGCCAACGCTGGGGCGTTCGATCTGCCTTGGCTTCGTTGCCCCGCACCTCACTACGCCTGGGACGAAGGTCATCGTGC
>JACCSM010000232.1 GCA_013698525.1 Rubrobacteraceae bacterium | reverse complement strand
AGGTCTACATTCCCGACGACCAGTGGAATGCCGACGAAGACGTGCTCGTCTGCAAGAACGGGGCCCTTCGCATCTCGACCGGCGAACTGACCGACCACCGGCCAGGGCACTACGCCACGAGTGCCGTGCCTTACGAGTACGACCCGGACGCGGCGCCCGCGATCTGGCGCTACTTCCTGGAGAGCACGGTCCCGGTTGCGGCCGCCTTCCTACAGGAGTTCGCCGGCTACGCCCTCACCACGGAGATGGGCCACGAGATCGCTGTATGGCTGTTCGGACCGCCAGGCAGCGGCAAGAGCACCTTCATCGCCGGGCTTGCAGCCATGCTCGGACACCGTGCCGGGATCCTCGGCCTAGCTGACCTCGAGCGCAGCCGGTTCACCCTGGCGGACTTACCCGGCAAGACGCTGGTCGTGGCGAGCGAGCAACCGTCCTCTTACCTTGCATCGACGAACACACTCAACGCCATCATCTCCGGCGAGCCGATCCAGGTCGAGCGAAAGTATCACGACCCGTTCACCGTGATACCGAAGGCAAAGGTATGCTGGGCCATGAACGAACTGCCGAGGGTGGCGGACGCCAACTCGGGACTCTTCCGGCGCGTCAAAGTCGTCACTTTCCCACAGCTGCCCGAAGACCAACGCGACCCGGAGATCAAGCACGCAATCGAGCAGGAAGGTGCTGGGATACTCAACTGGGCCCTCGAGGGCTTGCGGCGCCTCAAAGAGCGTGGACACTTCGATGTTCCCGCCGGCGTCATCGACGCCACCAGGCAATTCAGGGAGCACAACGACGTGCCCGCCCTCTTCGTTGAGGACCGGTGTCTCCGCGGAGCAGACCTCAAGGTCCAGGCCAGCCAACTCTATGACGAGTATAAGGATTGGTGCATCGATAACGGCCACCGCCCACAGTCCTCTACACGCGTGGCCGACGACTGGGCGCGGCTCGGTTTCGAGACGACGACTTCCAACGGACGGCGCTTCTACCGAGGTGTCGGGTTACGTCTCGCAGGGGAGCGTTGATGGCCGTCAAGTGTCTACTTAAGTGTCTACCTACCGCACCGCAACCCTCTACACCCACGAGTAGAGGGTTGCGGCCTGTAAGTAGAGGGTTGGTAGATACTTGCGTAGAGGGTTGTATTTCGCTTATTCGCCTTATTCAAGCAGAAAAAACAGAGTTTTGTAGAGGGTGTAGATACTTCTTCTTAAACTGTTCCAAAGAGAGGGTAAAAATAGAGGCAAAAAAGGTAAAAAAAGCGTATAGGGATAACAATAGGGACAAGTATCTACACCCTCTACATGCTGAACGCCTATTTAGAGGCACGATATGAGCGCCCGCATACTCCGCTGCGCCGCCTGCGCCAGGCGCATCAAGCCGCACCACCCGCACATCGGCGTGGAGGATCTCCAGACGGGTGTGGAGTTCTCCTACCACGCCCGCTGCCAGATTCGCGCCGCCGAAGAGACCGCCGCACGCATGGAGCGCGGCAAGGTCTACGTCATGCACCACTACCACAGCCCCCTGTGCCCCGACGAGTCCCCGGGCCTCGGGTGCGCTGGTGGATGCTTTGATACCCCGAGGGCAGCATGACCCTCCAACGCCTCGTTCTCGACTATCGAACCGGAGAGGTCGGAGCGGGACTGGACGCGGCTTGCTTTTATGCGTCAGGGGTGTTGCTGAGACTACTCCGCCATCGCCCACCCTTGTTACTTTGCCCGAAGCTACGACCCTACTCTTCCTCCGGCATGCCGGCCATCGCTTCCGGCACCGTACACGAGTACCCCATCACGATCATCTCTTCTTGCATGGATGTGACGGGGCCCGTTGATTCTGCTGCCTCGTCCACGAATTCATCTTGCCACTCGTTATAGGCTTTCTTACCGACTGCAGTACGAAACTTGATGAGCTGGCAACTCCCTAGACCCAACACGAGCTGCTCACCGTAGGACGTGCTGGCGTCGATACTGCCCAGTTGTTCGAGGGTTATGTCTTCCTTGGCCGCAGCAGCTTTGGCGGCGTCCGCTTTGGCCTGCTCCTCCTCCGTGTAACTCGTGTCGTAGCCGGTGGTTTCTTCCATCGAGGTTTCTTCTGCGGTGGTCTCCATTACGCTTGTGTTCTCACCCGCCGCCTCGTCCACATCCTTCTTCTCCGGTTGCTCCGGCGCGGCCATCTCCTGTCCTCCGCAACTCGCCAGCATAGCCGCCATCATGCATATCACGAACACTCTGAAAACGCGCAAAGTTTCCCTCCTCCGTCTCATATGATCGATTCAGGGTAGCGTCCGATCTTCTCTCGCGCTACCCTCCGGGAATGGGCGGAAGGCGAAGCCGAAGGCAAAAGGGGACGGGCAGTATTTCTACTCTGGCGGACGGGCGAGCTGATGCCGAGCTGAAGATCAGGCGCCTTGATGGCTCCGTGCGCAGGCTGAGAAAACGCCTCTCCTCCACAGCCGAGGCCGAGGTGGAAGCAAAAGACGGCTGGGGGCGCCTGACGGCCGCATTCGCTCACGCCGATATGGACCTCGAAGGCGCGTCCGTCCAGGCCACGCAACTCCCGACGTGGGAGGGTGGCCACATCCCGGTCTCCGACGGGGACTAGGAAAACGGGGGTGATGCGCAGATGAACACCTGTGCGGGAATAAAAAGGGACGGAGGGCGCTGCACGCTGTCCGCACAGGCGTCTAGCGGTATGTGCTGGCTGCACGACCCCTCCCGCGCAGAGGAGCGCCACAGGCACGCCTCCAGGGCCGCCAGGAGCAAG
>JACCSM010000220.1 GCA_013698525.1 Rubrobacteraceae bacterium | reverse complement strand
TTCTGGGAAATCTGGCCCTATCGGGCCGGCTCGAAGCGCACTCTTCACTAGTCATCGGGGACCAGGTTCTTAAGAACTTCGGCTCCTCAGCCGTGCTTGGGGTGCTCCGGGGGCTCGTCGAGATGATCGCCGAGTTCTTCCGCCCGCTCCTCTGCCCGCTCCCGCGCCATGCCTATCTGCCACTCTTCTACATTTTCTCCGTCGCGACGGGGAACGTCCCTGAGTTCCCTGAGTTGCGCGCCGGCTTCTGTGTTCAGAACGGCCTCCATCGCTTCTTCGATCGGCTCACCACTCCGGTCCGCCCGGGCCTTCGCCTGGCGCATCAAGACCTCGTTGGCCATCTCGTCGACGCTTCGATCTTCGCTCACTGTGCTCTCCTCTTCCTTGCGGCAACCTTCCCCCAGGGTGAGTATAACCCTGCCCGGTTTCTCAGGGCCAACGGACCGTGCTATGCGGCCTTCAAAGGCGCGGACGAGATAATCGAGGTGTCAAGGAAGCTTCAGTCTAGGAGGGTTCCTATCGTCTCGTTCAGAGGGGCCGGGGTCCTTCGGGGCTCCAGGCCCTTATGTTTGGCGTCCGCGTCCTCGGGCCACATATTAGAGAAGCAACCAGGCCAGGCAAGCTAGGCCGTAAGGAGGCACAGATACGTATGAGTGTTGCCCGAGTAACAGAGTTGAGCGCTACCTCAGAGACAGGCTTCGAGGACGCTATCAATCAGGCCGTCGCCCGTGCTACCAAGACGCTTAGGAGCGTAGAGGGCGCGTGGGTGAAGGATATGAACGTCCTGATCGAGGACGGCAACATAGTTGGCTACAAGGTCAATGTGGAGATTACTTTCATGCTAGAGGAGTAGCACCCTGATCGCCCGGGCCGAGGTCCTAGCTTTAGAGCAGGGCTCCTGCCCTTTGTCATAGATAGAAACATTTGTCACTTTTTGTGGTATGGTTGAGGTGGCGGGCGAAGGTCTTAGGTCGGTTGGGGCGGCGTCCCCATCCAAGAGCGTCTGCTCTATCCTGCCCCTCGCTCGACATTTAAGGCCGGGGCATCCCACGGGGTCCCGGCCCTTCCATTTGATCTGTAGGCGCTAAAGAGGGTCGGCCGCGCCCCCTCCACATTCGGCAGCCGACCCAGCGCCGGACATGTTAGCAACGTGGGTGGGTGTCTCTCAACCCTCCTTGCACGTATCAGATCACAAGCCCCTCTTTGTGCAGAAATCACTCATTTGCGGTAGGCGCCTTGGTCTTCCTTGGTGCTACAATCTGATTATCGTTGAGCCGGCCGTCCCTCACCCCCCTCCGAGGAACCGCGGACGGCTTTTCTATTCGTATCGGGCCGGTCCTATTACACAGCGCGCTTCTTATGTACACTCGGAGCCCATCAGTTTGTACACAAGAAGAGTAATACCCATCGAGATGTGTCTGTCCCGCCAGCGGTCCTGGCCCTATCGGGGCGGCCCGGTGCGGAAGTTCACGGCGCCCTGAACTTCGTCTTGACGAAGATCTCCGAAGTTCGCCTTGCCCCGGTCCAACACCTATGAGCGTCCCGGATTCAGAGTGGCTTCCGTAGGGCATTACTCGGCCTCCCTCAGAATACCCCTCGGATGGCCGCGACCGTGGCACCCTCTGTCCTCAGAGCTCCAGAGCTGGGGACACGCGGCTCAATGCTAGCCCCTCCCTCGCGAGCCATATCGTCCCCGAGTGCATCACCTGCGACCGCCTCTGGTCTGCACCCGGCCACTCGTCGAGGTCCTCCTCCAGCACCGTTGTCTTGACGACCAACTCCGAACCCTCTACCAGTTCGGTCAAGGCCCGCTGCTGCGCCAGCGCCTCCTTGACCCCCATTCGTAGGTCCCAGTTCATGCTGATCCACACTGAGCGGCCCTCGCTGCTCTCCTCCTCTGCCAGCCGCCGGACCTCCTCGACCCGGTTGCCCGGCTCGCCGCCCTCCGTTACGAAGCGCAAGCGTCCCTCGACCTCCAGACCTTCGACGTCGAGCCCCGCCTGCCCGAGCTTCTCGCGTACCTCCCCCACGGAGGGCAGCCGCGGCTCTTCTAGCTGGTACTTGATCATCGTCCCGCCGCGTGCCTCCGCTGCCCGGAAGAAAGCGGCATCGATCTTGCGCATCAACTCGCGATCCTGGACCACGGCCATGAGGTTGTCCGGCACCTCGAGAAATCTCCTCAGCCGCCCAACGAGAGTCTCCGAGCGCTCGTTCTTGCGCACGAACTCCTCCAACGCCGAACGCCTTACGCGCCAGCGGCGCCCGATCTTCACGGCCGGCAGGCTCCCCTCCCGGCACCAGCGGTAGACCGTCGCCTGGCCCACCCCCAGATACTCGGCGACCTCCTCAGTGCTCAGCAACCTATCTAACTGATCCAGCGGCCCTCGCACGCACCACCCTCCCCTTCGACCACATCGGAGTCGATCTTCTCCTACGTTATTCTAGCGTACTATTTAACATGGTTGAGTATATTTTA
>JACCSM010000524.1 GCA_013698525.1 Rubrobacteraceae bacterium | reverse complement strand
ACCTCTCCCCGGCGTCTCGCACCTCCTCCAGATCGCCGCGGTTGAAGTGCTGAATGCCGAGCACCAGCGTGTTGCGGGCCGCCGTCTCCCGGACGACCTCGGCGTGAGTGGAGATCTGGTTCCGAATAGCCGTTCGGATGAAGTCCGTGCGGTTGGAATAGAAACCCTCCCGCACCAACAGGTCTATCTGCCCCAGGTCCACAGGCCCCATGTTCACCGTGATCTTCTCCGTCTCACTCATCACTCAACCTCCATATACCATCTATATGGATGGTATATAGCAGGTACATAGCTGGCAGTCAAGGCTTGGCGTGAGCCGGGATGCGCTTTGTCACAGCGGCGGATGGCCGGGGCGCGGGGGAGTTGTTAGCATGGCTCTCATGCGAGGAGAGGGAGGAGAAGCGGTGATCTTCGTAGGACGAAGGGTACGAGCGTGGCTCTGACGCCGCAGGAGTTCGTGGCGCGGTGGGAGAGGGTGACGCTTTCGGAGCGGGCTTCCTATCAGCAGCATTTTCTGGATCTGTGCGAGAGACATCCTCGCCGTGGTGGAGCCGGTCCTCATGGCCCCGCTGCGTCGGGAGTGGGATGAGGCGCGCCAAAAAGCCGACGATGAGGGAGAGCGGATGCGCACGGCGAGCGTCGCGGGCCGCCGCCAGCAGGCAAGGAACGCTCGCGTGAAGGTCGAGGAGATACTTCGGGGCTTCGCCGAGCGGCTGCGGGGCGTGCGGGTACTCGACCCGGCGTGCGGCTCGGGGAACTTCCTGTACGTCGCGCTGCGGGAGTTGTTGGATCTGGAGCAGGAAGTACTCAATTACGCGGGCGCGCTCGGCCTCGACGTTGCGCTCCCCGGCGTTGGGCCGGAGCAGCTTTTCGGCATCGAGACCAGCCCATACGCCCACGAACTCGCGCAGGTGGCAGTCTGGATCGGCTACCTCCAGTGGATGGAGGCTAGTGGATACGGCAGCCCGCCCGACCCCGTCCTCGGCCCTATGACCAACATCCGGGAGATAGACGCCATCCTGACCCACGACGAGGACGGAAACCCCGCCGAGCCAGAGTGGCCCGAAGCAGACGTGATCGTCGGCAATCCGCCGTTCCTGGCCGATAGACGTATGCGAGCAGAATTAGGTGATGAATACGTTAGCGATGTGAGACGTTTGTACAGGGATCGAGTGCCCGGGAACGCAGATCTCGTCTGTTATTGGTTTGAGCGAGCGCGCGAACAGATCGAGAATGGCGGAGTCAAGCGCGCGGGACTTCTGGCGACAAACTCCATCCGTGGTGGTGCTAATCGTAGCGTTTTGCGACGGATCAAAGATACCGGAGATATATTCTTCGCCGAGTCTGATCGGCCTTGGATCTTGAACGGCGCGGCGGTGCGTGTCTCGATGATTGGATTCGATGGTGGCTCAGAGATGACGAAATCGCTGGACGGCGTGCCTGCACAGGCGATCAATTCTGACCTGACTGGCGATCTGGATCTAACCAGCGCCCGGAAACTGGCACAGAATCGCCAGATTTCCTTTTACGGGACCGTGAAAGTTGGCCCTTTCGATATTGACAGCGATTTGGCGAACGAAATGCTCGCCGATAAAGGCAATCCCAATGGTCGTCCCAACTCCGACGTTGTGAAACCGTGGGTGAACGGCCTGGACGTAACTCGCAGACCCGGTGGCAAATTTACCGTTGACTTCGGGGTGGATATGTCGCTGGAAGATGCAGCTTTGTACGAGATGCCGTTCGAGTACATAAAGCAGCATGTCAAGCCATTTCGAGATGGAGTGCGCCGCAAGAAGTACAGAGAAATTTGGTGGATTTACGGCGAGCCGGTCGGTGGAATGCGGCGTGCGATCGCACCACTGATGAGATTCTTGGCGACACCAAGCGTTGCCAAGCACCGACTCTTTGTCTGGCTCAAACAGCCGACTATTGCAGACCATGCACTGATGGTTTTTGCCCGCGACGATGACTACTTCTTCGGGGTGCTCCACTCGCGGGTACACGAGCTATGGTCGCGCCGGATGGGGACGTGGATGGGCGTGGGGAACGACCTGCGATACACGCCGACGACGTGTTTCGAGACGTTCCCGCTGCCGTGGCCGCCGGGGGAGGAGCCGGGCGGAGATCCCCGCGTCGAGTCCATCGCGGAGGCGGCGCGGCGGCTGGACGGGCTGCGGCGCAACTGGCTCGACCCGGAGGGCGCGTCCGAGTTCGAGTTGAAGAAGCGCACGCTCACCAACCTGTACAACCAGCGTCCGACGTGGCTGGCGAACGCACACGCGGCGTTGGACCGGGCGGTTTTCGCCGCGTATGGATGGCCGGAAAACATCGCCGATGAAGACATCCTCAAGGAGCTTCTCTCCCTCAACCTGGAGCGTTCGGAGGGCGGCACGGGACGGTGAAGACGACTCGATACTTCGAGAAAGACATTCTCAGGGGAGCTATCGAAACCTTGTTACAATAAACAGACTATGATGGCGCAGCCAGCTTTTGAGAAAGAAGAAATTCATTCTCGGCAGGAAGATTTTCGTAGTTTGCCGCTCCTGGCCCTTCGAGAAGGCTTGCCTGTAGCTCCGGGTGAATCTTCTATTGGGGACAGAGACACGATTGAGCCTGTAGAGTCAGACGTATCACCGGCTGTTGCCGGTAGACTGGTGACGGTGACCGGCGCGGGCGAGAAAGCACTACAGATGAAGGTGCGGATGGAGCAGTTGCCCAACGGCAGCGTGCGGGCACACTTCGCCGACGAAGCCACCACCATTGGTTTCACGTTTCATGTATTTGTCAACAACCTGGGCAACATCAACATCAATACGCAGTACACGAACAAACCATTGCGGGATGCTTTGCTCAGTGCAAGGTTCCTGAACACGCTGGCGACAGAATCCGGCCATTTGTTCGCGGAAACTCATCAACCGGTGTTCAATAGGTTTCTAGTTCACGAACTTCCCATCGCCGTACCGGAGCATAAATTGCTCGACCACAAGAATCGGCTGCGGCTGTTGGAGGATCTGTACGAAATATGGACCGATGCGGGAGTCGAGATCCGTTACCCGGCGGAGACAGACGATGTAGAAGGATACAACAACCTACAGATCGTGCTAGATGCTGTACGGGGAGGATGGGTAGCTCAACCGGTAGAAACATTCGACACGCCGATGAATCAGCCGTTCGTGCAAGATATTAGCGCGGAGTTGGCTGAACATGGAACGGTTCGCAGGGCTTTTGTCTTCGACGTTCCAGACGAAAGTTACAGGGTGTTCGGCGAAGTCGTGCATCTGGGGCCGAGTAGACGGTACCTGTCCGGCGCGCAACTCGTAACTTCTCTCGAAGAGCTCCAAGATTGGCTGAAGCGAAAGTCGAACGAAGAGAATACTCTGGCCTTGAAGTGGGAGCCGGTTGACGACCTCCCGATGCACATATTC
>JACCSM010000195.1 GCA_013698525.1 Rubrobacteraceae bacterium | reverse complement strand
CAGGTTCCTCTTGATCCCAAGCAGACCCGTCGCGCAGAACGTGCAGCCCATCGGGCATCCGACCTGCGTAGAGATGCATACCGTGCGCCTGGCCTTCTCGGGGATCATGACCGTCTCTATGGCGTGGACGTCGCTGGTGTAGAACAGATACTTTCTCGTACCATCGGTAGCCCGGGAGACACGCTCCAGAGTCAGGGCGGCCGCCGGAGCCTCCTCAGAGAGCGCCGCCTGCAATCCTGCGGGAAGGTTCGTGGCTTCTCCCCAGTCCCGCACGAGAGAACCGGTGAGGGCTCTGTAGATCTGGTGGATGCGGTAGGACGGTTCGTTCCTCTCTTCGAGGACCGCCTGCACATCCGGTAAGAACTCCGCCGCGTTCATGGTCAAGAGATTATACCGGTGGCCGCCCTTTCACAAAATCGGCTGGGAAGTCGCGAACGGGGCTTTTCGTACAGGACCCTTCTCTTCGTAACGCTCGGCAGACGGTCTTCCGGTAAAGTGGTGTCGGATATGATGCCGGTTTGCAAGAGAGATGAGGAGCCATCGAGCGGGGAGTCTCAGGAATGAGCCGCCGGATCGCTGTCGGGCTGGCGTGGTCGCTCGGCAGCCTCTCCGCTGCCATGTTCGTCGCCTTCACCGCGCTTGCCTTCTTATCCTTCGGGGCCGCGGGTCCTTCCAGCACTTCGGACGCCGTCGGCCAGCTATTGACCACCGTGCTCTTCCTGGCTTTTACCGTCGTTGGAACCCTGATCGCTGTGAGGCGCCCCGAAAACCCGATCGGCTGGATCAGCCTGACCGTAGGTCTCTTCTGGATACTCATCGGCCTGAAAGAGGCGTCTGATGCCTACGCAGTCGCCAGGTTTGGCTCGGAGTGGTCCTCTCTAACCATCGATGCGTTGATACAGTGGACCTGGGTACCACCCGTGGGTCTGCTCGGTATCTACATGATCCTGCTGTTCCCGGACGGGAAGCTGCCTTCGAGGGGATGGCGCCCCTTCGCCTGGTTCGCCGGTGCGGTTATGGCCCTGATCTGCGTCCTATTCATCTTCGTTCCTGGACGACTGGTGGATCACGAGAGGGCCCTCAATCCTTTGGGGCTGGAGTGGCTTGCCTGGGTAGCGGACGTAGGGATATTCATTATCTTGCTACTCCCTCTGTGCATGCTGGCCTCGGCGTTCAGCTTGGTGTTGCGCTACTGGCGTTCCGGCGGGGAGGTACGCGAGCAGATCAAGTGGCTAGCCTTCGCCGCCTGCTTTATAGGCGTGACCTACTTGAGCAGCCTGCTCGTCCGAATCCCCTTCGCACCGGAGACCCTGAATACCGAAGCCGCGGATCCGTTGTGGCTCACGCTCGTGGATAGCCTGAACCAGTTGAGCTACGCTGGAGTCCCCGTAGCCATCGGCTTCGCCGTTCTCAAGTACCGCCTCTACGACATAGACCTCCTCATAAACCGTACCCTGGTCTACGGTTCGCTAACGCTGATGCTCGCGCTGGTGTACTTCGGGGGCGTGACGGCGACCCAGGCTCTCTTGCAAACGCTAACAGGCCAGCAGAAGCTTCCCCAACTGGCGATTGTGGTCTCCACACTTGTGATCGCCGCACTCTTCAACCCCTTGAGGCGCCGTATCCAGTCGTTTATCGATCGCCGTTTTTACAGACGCAAGTACGACGCGGCGAAGACGCTTGGCGCCTTTTCCGCTCGATTGCGTGACGAGACAGACCTGCTCACCCTCAGTGACGAACTGATCGGGGTAGTCAGGGAGACGATGCAGCCTGAGCACGTGTCTTTGTGGTTGCGCCCGGATACATTTTCACTGGGTAGGGAAGGCTCTGATACCAAATCAGGGTAAATGCCAACGGCACCACGGAGCCAGCCGTTGCGTACGGTCCTCCTACTGGATTCCCGCTTGCGCGGGAATGACATCTGGAGGGCTTCGGTGTGCCTGCAGCGCGAACGGACGGACAAGGAGCGGTAAAGCGCTTGCACCGGCGGTAGAATCTGTCGATGGAGTTCGCCGGCCTCAAGGTTCTGGATTTGTTCATCGCGCTCTTTGTAGTCATCGTGATACTGCGCGGCGCGAGGACGGGCTTTCTCGCAGGCGTCTTCTCGCTGGTTGGCGTGGTCGTCGGCGTCTCCGCGGGGTCAAGGATCGCACCCGCCCTCATGCCCGAGGGCGGGAATCCCCTCTACGGCGCGGGTATAACCCTTGGGAGCATCCTCGCCTTCGCCGTGCTCGGGGAGGTCGTCGCCAGGACGATAGGCGGTTCGATCAGGGACCGTCTCATGGGCCCGACTTCCGAGACGCTGGACGCATTTGGCGGGGCAGCGCTAGGATTTGCGCTCTCCCTCGTGCTGGTGTGGGCCGTCGGCGCCTTCGCCCTCAGGTCACCGCCCCTCGCTGGGCTGTACCCGGCGGTGCGAGAATCCAGTATCCTGCAGTCACTCGAGGAACGAATGCCCTCTGGGCTCATCACGCATGCCGTCGCCGATCTGGAGCCGCTGCCCCAGATCCGGGGCCCCGAACCAGAGGTCGCAGCTCCCGAAGGAAGCATCGTCGGAGATCCCGACGTGCGGGCGGCGAGCGCGCGTACGCTGCGGGTAACGGGTATAGCCTGCGGCTACGGCGTGGAGGGCTCGGGCTGGGTCGCGGGCAGGGACCTGGTCGTCACCAACGCCCACGTCGTCGCCGGGGAGACTGCGACGCACGTACAGATCGGGGGCTCAGGACAGCGCCTGCCCGCAGAGGTCGTCGTCTTCGACGAGAAGAACGACATAGCCGTGCTGCGCGTAGACGGTCTCGGCCTGACACCGCTACGTCTTACGGCGCCCCGGCGCGGCGAAGCAGTCGCCGTGATCGGGTTCCCCGAGAACGGTCCGCTCGACATCGAGCCGGCCCGCACGGGACCGACGGATTGGGTCACCTCTAGCAACGCCTACGACCGTGGCCCTGTGCAGCGCGTCGTCACCGGCTTCCGCGTATACGTGAGGCCGGGCAACTCGGGCGGGCCCGCCGTCAACGAGAACGGGCGGGTCGTCTCGACCATCTTCGCCAGCCTCACCGGCTCGGACACCTCAGGCTTCGGGATCCCCTCCCGAATAGTCTACCGTCACCTTCGGATTGCCGCCGACCGTACCAACCCCGTCAGCACCAGGGGATGTGCGAATTAGCGTTTCAGCACGTTCAGGCTGACGCCTTCGCTTGTCAGCACTTCAGCACGCCGCCTGCGGCGGCTTGTCAGTTGGTCCGGAGTGCATCTTCCGTCAATGAGCTTCGAACGGCGCCCTGGCTGAAAGGTCAAGTCCCAATTTTTCTGTAATTTCCTCCAAGCCCGTTCCCTCCCCTAACGCCGTCCCATGAGCGCCACCTCCTCCGCTTCTTTGCGGCGTCGCTCTTGGAGTTCTCCCATGTCCAGGTAGCGCCTCCCCGTCACCCACTCCTCGCTCTGCTCGACGCACAGCGCCGTCACCAGCCTCAAGCATGCCTTTCGGTTGGGGAAGATCCTAACCACCCGCGTGCGGCGCTTTATCTCCTGGTTTAGCCTCTCCTGGCCGTTCGTAGTGCGGATGCGCCTCCGGTGGGCCTCGGGGAACGCCAGGCATGAGAGGCACTCCTCCACGTGCTCTTCGAGATGCTCGGCAACCTTCGGATGGTTCGGCCGCCACCGATCGGCCAGTTCCTCGGCGAGGGAGAGCGCGCTCTCCCTGCTCGCAGCGGCGAACACACCGCGCAGACCTTCGGCGAGGTCTTTGCGCCTGGCGTGGCCAACCATCCCGAGGAGATTCCTGGCGTAGTGGACCTGGCATCTCTGGTAGGCGCAACCCTGGAAGTGGCGGGCTGTAGCCGCTTTGAGGCCCTCGTGGTCGTCTGAGACCACCAACTCCACACCCGAGAGGCCCCGCCCCTTCAGGGAGCGGAACAGCTCGTGGTAGGTAGCCTCGCTCTCGGTGTCTGCAACCTCCACGGCGAGGATCTCGCGCATGCCATCGTCCCTCACCCCCGAGACGATCAAGACGCCCTGGCTCACCACCCGCCGGTCCATCCGGACCTTCTCGTAGCGGGCGTCCACGAACAGGTAAGGGTACGCCCCGCCCGTAAGCGGCCGGCACCTCCACGCTTCGAGCTCTGAGTCCAGGGAGCCAGCCAGCTCACTGACGAGGCTCTTGGAGAAGGAGGTGCCACAAAGCTCTTCCGTTATGTCCTTGACCTTCCTAGTCGAGACCCCCTCGACGTACATCTCCATGAGCGCCAACACCAGAGCCTTCTCGTTTCTTTGGTAGCGGGAAAAGAGCCTGGTGGAGAAGGTCCCCTCCCGGTCCTGGGGCACCAGTAGATTCAACGTGCCCACCCGCGTCCTCAAAGCCCTCGGCTTGTAGCCGTTGCGCTGCCCGGTGCGCTTCTCGCTTCGCTCATAGGGCGCCGCTCCTACATGCTCGGTCATCTCGGCTTCCAACATCTCCTGTAGCACCCTCTCGACGATCTGGCGCAAGAAGTCCGGCTCGTCGAGCAGGACCCCTTGCAAGAGCTCCTCAGCCGACCTACGATGGTCTTCGGCCATCTTCTCTCCTCCCATAGGTAGCAGGCATAGAACACCGACTATCTTGGAGGAAGGTGGCCGCCTTTCCTAGCGGCTCACCAATTTACAGAAGTTTATGGGCACAACCGGCTGAAATGCTGACTAGCTGAAATGCTGACTAGCTGAAATGCTGACTTGCTTCTTCCTGGATGATTTTCTCCAGTGCGAGCTGGCTCCTGTTCAGTTCGGCTTCGACCGTGGAGAGGCGCGAGAGAGAGGTCTCGCGCAACCGGTCGCGTTCGACCTCGCGGGCGACGGCTGAGGCCGCCTCCTCTATGGCCGTGACGGCGCTCTCTAGGGTCAGCAGGTCTCGTTCGTCCATGGGACGGATACTACCTGAAGTCGTACCGCTCGTTGTTGCGCTTCGCGGTCATGTACGCGTCGATCATGGCCCACAGGCTCACAATCGGGAGCAGTAACCAGCCGATCAGAACGGCCGTCAGCGCACCATTTATGAGCTGGATGACGATGAAGATAGCACCCTTGCCTATCTGGCCGTTGTAGATCTGACCGAGCCCGGCGACGATGAGGCTTAGGATGGCCGCCAGTATGGGATTGCGCATGACTTCTCCTCGCTGTCGACTACCTCTTCGATGCGGTATACGTCCGAAACCGCTCCTCGTTTCGGCGACTGTTGACTAAACGTTCTATCGAGAGTATGGTTATTGATTAAACGATTAATAAAGGGGCATCTTGACAGAGGAGTCGGACCGGCGGGCGCAGATCCTGGAGGCGGCTTTCGAGGAGTTCTCTGCGAAGGGCTTCAAGGGGGCGACGATCAAGAGTATTGCG
>JACCSM010000194.1 GCA_013698525.1 Rubrobacteraceae bacterium | reverse complement strand
CGGCTGGCGAAGATGGTCGAGACGACCCGCCCGTTCTCGTTGACGGCTGGGCCGCCCGAGTTGCCAGGCCTCACGTATACGCGGAAGCCGGTGACGACGCGCTGCACAGGGCCACGGTCGTAGGCGTCGCTAGAGTTGACCCATCGCGTCTTTCCCGTGCGGGCCGGCTCGATGTCGAGCGGGCCGTTCTCGGGGAACCCGATCACGGCGACTGCTTCGCCGCGCCGGGGCGCCGTAAGACGTAGCGGTGTCAGGCCGAGACCGTCTACGCGCAGGACGGCTATGTCGTTCATCTCGTCGAAGACGACGACCTTTGCAGGTAGGTGCCGCCCTGTCCCCCCGACCTGTACGTGCGTCGCAGTCTCCCCGGCGACGACGTGGGCGTTAGTGACGACCAGGTCCCGGCCAGCGACCCAGCCCGAGCCCTCCACGCCGTAGCCGCAGGCTATACCCGTTACCCGCAGCGTACGCGCGCTCGCCGCCCGCACGTCGGGATCTCCGACGATGCTTCTTTCGGGTGCTGCCACCTCTGGTTCGGGACCCCTGATCTGGGGCAGCGGCTCCAGGTCGGCGACGGTACGCCTGATGAGCCCGGAGGGCATTCGTTCCTCGAGTGACTGCAGGATACTGGATTCTCGCACCGCCGGGGGCAGTCCAGCGAGGGGCTGTGACCGGAGGGCGAAGGTGCCGACGGCCCACACCAGCACGAGGGAGAGCGCAAATCCTAGCGCTGCCCCGCCAAATGCGTCCAGGGTCTCAGAAGTCGGGCCCGTGAGACGGTCCCTGATCGAACCGCCTATCGTCCTGGCGACGACCTCCCCGAGCACGGCGAAGGCGAGGATGCTCCCAAGGGTTATACCCGCGCCGTAGAGGGGGTTCCCGCCCTCGGGCATGAGGGCGGGTGCGATCCTTGACCCCGCGGAGGCGCCGACGACCACGCCAACCAGCGAGAAGACGCCTGCGAGAAAGCCCGTCCTCGCGCCGCGCAGTATCACGACGACTACGAAGAGCGCGATGAACAAATCCAGAACTTTGAGGCCGGCCAACTCCATCGACAGATTCTACCGCCGGTGCAAGCCCTTTACCGCTCCTGGCCACCCGTTCGCGCTTCACGCACACCGAAGCCCTCCAGATGTCATCCCCGCGCAAGCGGGAATCCAGGAGGAGGACCATACGCAACGGCTGGCTCCGTCGTGCCGTTGGCATTCACCCTGATTTGGTATCAGACCTGTTCTGACCCGGTGAGACCATATCCGGGCGTAACCACAAAGAGACGTGCTCAGGTTGCATCGTCTCCCTGACAACCCCGACCAACTCCTCACTGAGGGTGCTCAGATCCGTCTCCTCACGTAACCGGGCGGAAAAGGCGCCGAGCGTCTTCGCCGCGTCGTACTTGCGTCTGTAAAAACGGCGATCGATAAACGACTGGATACGGCGCCTCAAGGGGTTGAAGAGTGCGGCGATCACAAGTGTGGAGACCACAATCGCCAGTTGGGGCAGCTTCTGTTGGCCTGTTAGCGTTTGCAAGAGAGCCTGGGTCGCAGTTACGCTACCGAAGTACACCAGCCCGAGCATCAGCGTGAGCGAACCATAGACGAGGGTGCGGTTTATGAGGATGTCTATGTCGTAGAGGCGGTACTTGAGGACGGCGAAACCGATGGCTACGGGAACCCCCGCGTAGCTCAACTGGTTCAGGCTATCCACGAGCGTGAGCCACAATGGATCCGCGGCTTCGGTATTCAGGGACTCTGGCGCGAAGAGGATCCGGACGAGCAGGCTGCTCGTGTAGGTCACGCCTATAAAGCAGGCGGCGAAGGCTAGCCACTTGATCTGCTCGCGCACCTCGCCCTCGGAACGCCGGTAGCGCAACACCAAGCTCAACGCTGAGGCTAGGATGCATAGAGGGAGTAGCAAGATAATGAATATCCCTACGTCTGCTACCCAGGCGAGCCACTCCAGCCCCAAAGGATTTTGAGCCCCCTCGTGGTCCACCAACGGTCCGGGGACGAAGATGAATAGGACGCAGATCAGGGCAATCACCGCCCCGCCGAACCACGCAAACGGACGCCACCTCCTCGTAGGCAGCTTCCCATCAGGGAACAGCAGGATCATGTATATCCCGAGCAGACCCACGGGCGGTACCCACAGCCACTGTATCAACGCATCGAAGGTGAGAGAGGACCACTCCGAGCCAAACCTGGCGACCGCGTAGGCATCAGACGCCTCTTTCAGGCCGATGAGTATCCAGAAGAGACCTACGGTCAGGCTGATCCAGCCGATCGGGTTTTCGGGGCGCCTCGCAGCGATCAGGGTTCCAACGATGGGAAAGGCCAGATTGAGCGCGAAGGTCAAGAGCTGGCCGACGGCCTCCGAAGCGTTGAAAGGCCCCGCGGCCCCGACGGATAAGAAGGCAAGCGCGGCGGAGGCGACGAACATGGCCACAGAGAGGCCGCCGAGCGACCACGCCAGCCCGACAGCGCCCTGGCGGCTCATTCCTGAGACTCGCCGCTCGAGGAATCCCCATCTCTCTTACAAACTTGCATCATATCCGACACCAGTTTACGGGAAGACCGTCTGCCGAGCGTTACGAAAAGCGTTACTAAGAGAAGGGTTCTGTACGAAAGGCCCCGTTCGCGACTTCCCTGGCGATTTTGTGTAAGGGCTGCCACCGGTATAATCTCTTGACCATGAATGCGGCGGAGTTCTTACCGGATGTGCAGGCGGTCCTCGAAAAGAGGAACGAACCGTCCTACCGTATACGCCAGATCTACAGAGCCCTCACCGGTTCTCTCGTGCGGGACTGGGGAGAAGCCACGAACCTTCCCGCAGGATTGCAGGCGGTGCTCTCTGAGGAGGTTCCGGCGGCCGCCCTGACTCTGGAGCGTGTCTCCCGGGCTACCGATGGTACGAGAAAGTATCTGTTCTACACCAGCGACGGCCACGCCATAGAGACGGTCATGATCCCCGAGAAGGCCAGGCGCACGGTATGCATCTCTACGCAGGTCGGATGCCCGATGGGCTGCACGTTCTGCGCGACGGGTCTGCTTGGGATCAAGAGGAACCTG
>JACCSM010000149.1 GCA_013698525.1 Rubrobacteraceae bacterium | reverse complement strand
GTGTGCAGTAGATCGAGGCGCCTGTTACAGAGACCCCGTGGTAGGCGGCCTGGATGATGGCGTTCTGCTCCGCGTGGAGCGTACGTTGGCAGCTCTCGCGGCCGTCAACGATCCGGATGAGGCATCCGACGTCTTCACAGTGCGGCATCCCGGAAGGGCTGCCGTTGTAGCCGGTAGTCAGGATGCGCTTGTCGCGGACGATCACGGCCCCGACGGCGAGCCGCGGGCATGTCGAGCGGGTCGCAACCTCGTGCGCTATGCGCATGAAGTACTCATCCCAGGAGGGACGGACCTTCTTCAGCGTCTCGTGGGAGCTCGAGGTGTCTGCGGCGGGGTCTCTAAAGGGTTCCATAGAGCCTGTCTCCGGCGTCGCCGAGGCCGGGGACGATGAACGAATTGTCGTCCAGCTCGGGGTCGACGGCGGCTGCGTAGAAGGTTACGTCGGGGTGCTCGCTGGTGACGCGTTCGACGCCAGGCACTGCTGCGACCGCGTGGAGGCAGGAGATCCAGGTCGCACCCTCCTCCTTGAGCTTGTCTATAGTGGCCGAGAGGCTCCCCCCCGTCGCTAGCATCGGGTCGAGGACGAGGACCAGGTACTCGTCCAGGTTGCGCGGGAGGTTGACGTAGTACTCGATAGGCTGAGCCGTCTCCTCGTCGCGCTGGAGGCCCATAAAGCCGACCGTCGCCGTCGGCAGGAGGGCAAGCGCCCCGTCGAGCATGCCCAGGCCGGCGCGCAGGACCGGTACGAGGCAGACTGGACCGGAGATCTCCTCGACCTCCGTCTCGGTCAGGGGCGTACGGATCCGGACCGAACGGGTAGGCATGTTCCCCGTGGCCTCGGCGACCATGATTAGGGCGAGCTCCTTCATGGCCTGCCTGAAGTCGGCGGTCCTGGTCCGCTCGTCGCGCAGGACCGCGAGCTTGTGGCGGCTCAGGGGGCCGTCTACGACGTGGAGGTTCTTCACCTCTGGACTCGTCTCACTCATACAGAGGGTAGGCCTCAGTAAGGGACTTTACCCTGTCGCGCAGGCCGCCTGTCTCTCCTTGCGTGGTCGCGACGATGATCTCCGCGATCTCCTGCATCTCGTCCTCACCCATGCCCCTGGTCGTCATCGCCGCTGTGCCTAGCCTGATACCGCTTGTTACGGTCGGTGGCTCCGGATCGTTCGGGACCATGTTCTTGTTGCAGGTGACGCCGACGGCCTCGAGCGAATCTTCCAGTTCCTTGCCGGTGACGCCGGTATCTTTCAGGTCGACCAGGATCAGGTGGTTGTCCGTCCCGCCGGAGACGAGATCCAGGCCCCCTTCCAACAGCCCATCGGCCAGGGTCTTGCAGTTCTCGACGATCTTGCGGGCGTAATCTGCAAACTCGGGCTGCAGCGCTTCTCCCAGGGCGACGGCCTTACCGGCTACCGCGTGCATCAGCGGTCCCCCCTGCATACCTGGGAAGACACGGCTGTTGACCTTCTTGGCGAACTCCTCGCGACAGAGGATCATACCCCCGCGGGCCCCCCGCAGCGTCTTGTGGGTCGTTGTGGTTACGATCTCGGAGTAGGGTATCGGGGAGGGATGAACGTCCGCGGCGATGAGGCCAGCAATGTGGGCCATGTCCGTCAGGAAGAAGGCTCCGACCTCGTCGGAGATCTCGCGGAACCTCTCGAAGTCGAAGATGCGCGGGTAGGCGCTGGCGCCGGCCAGGATCATGCGCGGCCTCTCGCGCAGCGCGATGTCGCGGACCTGATCGTAGTCGATGTATCCATCCTCGCCGACGCCGTAGTGGACGAAGTCGTAGGTCCGGCCCGAGAAGTTGAGCTTCATCCCGTGCGTGAGGTGCCCGCCGTGGGCGAGGTACATGGACAGGACCTTGTCGCCGGGATCGACGAGCGCCGCGTAGGCGGCCTCGTTGGCCTGGCTTCCCGAGTGGGGTTGCACGTTCACGTGCTCGGCCCCGAAGAGTCGTTTCGCGCGCTCGATGGCGAGAGTTTCGACCTTGTCTACCTGCTCGCAGCCGCCGTAGTAGCGCTTGCCTGGATAGCCCTCGGCGTACTTGTTCGTAAGGACCGAGCCCTGCGCCGCCAGGACCGCAGGCGAGGTGAAGTTCTCGCTTGCGATGAGCTCGATAGTCGTGCGCTGGCGTTCCAGTTCGCCGTCGAGCGCCTCCTGAACCTCGGAATCCACTGTCTTGGTGTACGGTCCGATCAAGATCTACCTCCGCTTCGGGTTAGAGAAGTGCCCGGCCCTGCGCCGGGAAAGATGGTGGTTGAGCGATCTTGTGGGGCTATGATCTCCCCGCGTCCTCCCTACCAGCCCTGCAACCATACGGAGTATAGACCTTCTGCGCGAAGCCCTCAAATGTCAGCATTTCAGCACGCTTCGGCCCTCGCTTGTCAGCCTTTTGTTGCAGCACTCTTACTAATCCGCGAGGCTCTTCAGCTTCTGTGTGGACAGTTCCCTTGCGGCACGCACGAGCCGTACGTTGCCCCCTGAGAGGTCGACCACAGCCGAGGCTTCACCGCTCCCCTTCTCTCCTCTGATGACGACATCGACGGCCTCGAGTACCCGTGGGTCCACTTCGTCGGTCGCCGCAGGAGCGGGCTCGCCGGAGAGGTTCGCGCTCGTGGCGTAGAGTGGGCCGCCGTGGGCCCCGAGCAGCTCCCGCACTGCCCTGCCGGCAGGCACCCTTATCCCTATGGTTCCGCCGGAGGGGAGATCCAAGACCAGCGTGAGTGGACCAGGCCAGTAGATCTCCGCGAGTTCCACTGCGAGCGGGGGCACCTTCGACGCCAGCCCGAAAGCGTCCTCTGCCGAGGCGCAGAGCAGGGCAATGGGCTTGTTTGCGTCCCTGCCCTTGATCTCACGAATCCTCTGTAAGCCTGGCTCCGCGGCGACGAGGCCGACTACGGTCTCCGTAGGGACGAGGGCGACGTTCCCTGCCTTCAGGGCGGCGACGGCCTCTTGGGCCGAGACGGTCCTCATCCCCACCTCAGCAGCACGGCCCGCGGCGTGCCTGCCAGGTCGTTGCGTACGCCGAGGGGTACGAAGCCGGATTTCTCACCCAGATCCTGCACCTTCTCGGCCTGCCCTTCGCCGATCTCGAGCACCACGTCAGTCCCACGTTTCAACAGCGGGGGCGTCTCCGCGAAGATGCGCCTGAAGAACGCGAGCTCGTCCGTACCGCTGTAGAGGGCCACGGGTGGGTCCCACTCTCTCACTTCGGGCGCGAGCCGACTAGGTGCGCTGATCTCGTCGACGTAGGGGGGGTTCGAGATGAGGAGGTCGACCTTCTGTTCCAGAAGCTCCAAACCAGATGCCACATCCGCGCGGTGAAAGTGCACCTCCGTACCGTTTCGGTGGGCGTTGCTGTGGGCTGCTTCGAGGGCGGTCCCTGAGACATCCGTGGCGTGGACCTCGCAGCGGGGGCGTTCCTGGGCGATGGAGATCGCGATCGCCCCCGAGCCTGTTCCGACGTCGAGCACGACGCACGGGTAGCCTCGGGAGTCTATGAGCCCGAGGGCCGCTTCGACGACGCTCTCGGTGTCGGGGCGTGGGATGAGGGTCTCTTCGTTCAGGCCGAGGACGAGGTTCCTGAAGTAAGCGTAGCCTAGGATACGCTGCACGGGCTCACGCTTTATGCGGCGGGAGATCCAGGCCCCGTACACCGAAGCCTGCTCGGCAGTCAACGGCCCTGCCGAGGCAGCCAGCTCGGCGCGTCCTATTCCGAGTAGCTCGGAGAGCAGGACTTCGGCCGATGCGACGGGCTCGGGGACGCCGGCGTGCTCCAATCTCTCTGCTGCGCGACGCGCGGTTTCTCGGGCGCTGGCTTCGCCTGCGCCGGCACGCAACGTTCTAGCCTGGGGTTCCTGCCGCTTCGGCGGCGAACTTGTCTGCCCTCTCCTTGGCGGCGAGGGCCTGCGTGAACTCCTCGAGGTCGCCGCCGAGGGTGGCTTCGAGGTTGTGGGAGGTGACTCCGACGCGATGGTCGGATATTCGTCCCTGCGGGAAGTTGTACGTACGGACCTTCGCCGAGCGGTCGCCGGTACCGACCTGAGCCTGACGGAGGGCGCCTTCCTGCTCGGCCCTTTCGCGCATCTCGCGTTCCAGGAGCCTGGACTTCAGG
>JACCSM010000143.1 GCA_013698525.1 Rubrobacteraceae bacterium | reverse complement strand
CACTCCCCCTCGCTCCGCAGCCCCTATCCTGCGCGCCGCAAGCTCTGCGTACTCCTCCTCCTTCTCTGCACCCACAAAGAAGCGCCCGAGCTCCTTGGAGGCAACTCCTGTGGTACCTGATCCACAGAAAGGATCGAAGACCAAATCGCCCTCCCTGGTCGAGGCCAGGATGGCGCGGCGCACGAGACGCAAGGGTTTCTGGGTGGGATGGTAGCCGTAAAGCTTCTCCTTCTTGGGTACTGAGGGGATGGACCAGACGGAGGAGATCTGTGCACTTGGGTCTCTGCTGTTGATGAGGTCGTAGTTGAAGGTGTGGCGGGATCTGCCTCCCTTGCTCGCCCACAAAAGCGTCTCGTGGGCGTGGGTAAAAGCGGTGTGTAGGGCGTTCGGGGGCGGGTCCGGTTTCGCCCAGGTAATCTGATTTATGAGCTTGAGTTTCATGGTCTGCAGGGCGAAACCGAGGCTGAAGATGATATGGTGGGTGCCCGTGACCCAGATCGTCCCTTCTGGTTTGAGGATGCGGCACGCCTCCTTCAGCCACCTGACGTTGAACCGGTGATCTCCCGCGAACCCCATGGACCTGTCCCAGGCGCCCTTGTCCACCGGGACGAGCCTGCCGTTCTTGACCGTAACACCGCCTCTGGAGAGCCGGTAAGGAGGATCGGCGAAGACCACATCAACGCTGCCTGAGGGTATGATCTTCATGAGATCCACACAGTCCGCGAGGTAGACTATCGCCCCCGGCTCGCCGAACGCCTGGAAATCCCTTAGTTCCACACCACCATTTTAGGCAGCACCATCCGCCGACTTTAGCAATGATGCCAAGTCAGGGTGAATGCCAAAGGCACGACGGAGCCAGCCATTGCGCACGGGCCCACTACTACGAGTGGATTCCCGCTTGCGCGGGTATGACGTATGGAAGGGACCCCATGTGTGTGCCAGCAACCCGGACGCGCTCCCGTTCACACGAGCTTGGTATCACCCCCGTAGCCCTCCCGATTCCTTCCTGGCCTCGTCGAGGGCGGTGAGCAGGGACTCCGGCGTGAGGGCGTGGGCCGTGATGCCGTCGCGCCCCGTCATGTCGCCGGCCGCGAGGAGCGCGTTCAGGATGGCCTCCTCTGTGGTCTCCGCGGCCGCGTGGAAGACCGGTGTCATGTATCTGTTGGATACCATCTTCAGGGGCACGGTCACCGGTGGGTCGGGGAGTCCGGCGCGTGGGATGCCGCGGTTGCCCGTGGCGAAGGCGAAGAAGATGTCGCCGCTCCCGTTGTCGAGGCCGCCACCCATCCGGCCAAGGCCGATGCTCGCGCGCATCGCGAGCCGGTCACACTGGGTAGGCAGGAGCAGGGCGTCGGTGGCGAGGACCACGATTATAGAACCCGTCCCCGCCGGCTGGGTCTCCGCCTCGTCCTCAAAAGGCGAAGGGATGATCTCGGTACCAAGTACACGTCCTACAGGTGCGCCGTCCACGCGCAGCATGGAGCGGCGCCCGTAGTTCGCCTGCACGAGGACTCCGACCGTCCAGCCGCCCTGCTCCTCCGGGAGCCGGCGCGAGGAAGTGCCGATGCCGCCCTTGAACTCGTGGCAGATCATACCCGTCCCCCCGCCGACAGAGCCCTCTTCTACAGGCCCTGTACTCGCGGAAGCGAGCGCTTCGAGTACGTGCTCCGCCGTAACATGCTGGCCGTTGATATCGTTCAGGGTGCCGTCGTAGGTCTCGGCCACCACGGGCAGGCACCAGTAATCCTCCTCGTCGGTGCGGGCTTCGATCTCGGCCCTTACCAGGGCGTCGCGTACGACACCGACGCTGTGGGTGTTGGTGATCGCGACTGGCGTCGCAAGAGTTCCGGCCTCCCTGATCCACTCTAGCCCCGTCATCTCCCCGTTGCCGTTGAACCTGTGGGCGCCGGCGAAGACGGGCTCGTCCCGCGCGAGCCCCTCGCGGGGACAGACGACCGTAACGCCGGTCCTCACAGGTCCCTCTCCGACGACGAGCGGCCCTTCTCCGCGCACGATCGTCGAGTGCCCTACCCTCACGCCCTCGACGTCGGTGATCGCATTGTGGGGCGCCGGCGATAGATCTCCGACGCTGATTCCCAGCTCGCGGGCGCGCACGCGGCCTCAGCGGCCCAGGGAGGAGATACGGTCCATCTCCTCGTCGGAGAGCTCGAAGTCGAAGATGTCGAGGTTCTCCCTGAGGTGCTCCTCGCTGGTCGCCTTGGGGATGGCAATTACTTTGTCCTGCTGCAGGAGCCAGCGCAGGGCCGCCTGCGCCGCCGTCTTGTTGTGGGTCTCGCCTATCTCCTTGAGCGTCGTGTCCTGCCCGACGCCGCCGCGGGAGAGGGGCGTGTAGGCGATTAGCAGGTAGTCCATCTCCTGCGCCTGTCCGAGGAGCGCAGCCTGGCTTCGGTAGGGATGGTACTGGACCTGGTTGCAGAAGATCTCCGCGTGCTCGGCCGCCTCTTCGACCAGCGACGGGGAGAAATTGCTCACCCCGATGTGCAATACGCTACCCTCTTCCTGCAGTTCTCGCATGGCTCCTAGGGTCTCGCCCAGAGGGACACCATCGCCGGGCCAGTGCATCAGCAAGAGGTCGACGTATTGTGTGCGGAGCTTCTTCAGGCTCTCCCTGGTCTTCCGGATAGCGCTGTCGTGGGCGAAGTCGCTAGGCCAGATCTTGGTGGTCAGGAAGATCTCCCCCCTGTCTACTCCTGCATCCTCGATGCCACGTCCGACCTCTGCCTCGTTGCCGTACATCTGGGCCGTATCCACGTGCCTGTAGCCCATCGAGAGGGCGCGCCCGACGGCCCGTACGCACGCCTCCCCGGTGAGTCTGTAAGTGCCGAGTCCCAGCGAAGGGACCTTCTCGCCCTTAACCGTCTGATACTCCATCACGACCTCCTCTAAAGCCAGGCAGATGTCTTGCACCGTAACACGTTCTAGCGCTCCTCAGGGGAGAATGACGCTTCGGGGCGGCCTTCCAGCTCTGCTACGGTGGAGAGAAACCAGTCAGGGCGCGGGCGCACCGTATTCTCCAGTGGGTCGAAGAAGACGTGTGCTGCGGAGCCTTCGGCGGCTAGGGTGCCATCCTCGAAGGTCTCGCCGGTGCGCAGTTCGAAGTCCATCGCGTAGGAGCGGTTGCCGACCGTGCGCATTCGCGCCGCGCCGTGGAGGATGTCCTCGAAGAAGATCGGGGCTTTGAAGAGTACGGTGGTCTCGGCGATCACGTAACGGGCGCCTGGGACGTCGCCAGCTTCGAGCTTCTCGATGCCGGCCATATCTGCGAGGACGCGCCAGTAGCAGATGCGGACCTTCTCGAAGAACTCCAGGTAGACAGCGTTGTTGACGTGGCCGTAGGGGTCGAGGTCCCCGTACCGGATCTCGAGCCGCGTGAGAGCGGGAGGGTTCTTCACAGAGGTCCCTTCCTATAAGTTTCCGCGGAAGATTGTACACGTACTCTTCGCGCCCCATCTGATTTAATGGGGGCGATGGACTACGATGAGTACCTGGAGCAGGGCGAGACGCTGGCAAGTGAGGGCCTGGTAAAGGAGGCCCTCTCGCGCTTCGAGCAGGCCCTGGAGGCCGCCCCCGAGAACCCCGAGGTCATCGAGGCCGTGGGGCGTGCTCTTTTGAACCTGAGGCGACTCGAGGAGGCCGAGGCCAGCTTTCTCGATGCCCTGGAGTTGGATCCCGAATGGGTAGCGCCGCGAATGGGGCTTGCGATGGTGGCGCTCGCCCGTGACGAGCCGTTCAAGATCGTGCACCACCTCGAGCGGGCCATAGAGGCGGACTCGGGCTACCCCGACGCGTACGTGGAGCTAGGCCGCTACTACGGCTTTATGGGGGAACCCGCGCTTGCGAAGGCCACCTTCGAGCGCTGGACGAACCGCGTGCCCGAAGACGCCGACATGCTCATAAACGCTGGCCTGACACTCTTCGACGCGGCCGACTACGCCGAGTCCCTCGAGTTCTTCGAGAAGGCCATAGACGCCGCTGCGGACGAGGTGCAGAAGTGCGGCGCGCGGACCTTCAGGGCCAACGCCCTGGATATGCTCGGCCGCTACACCGAGGCCGTCGCCGCCTACGAGGAGGTCATAGAAGGAGCATCCGAGTGGTGGGAGGCCCACGCGAACCTCGGGATCTGCCACGCCCGCAACGGCGACCTAGAGAAAGCCGAGGCCGCTTTCAGGCGGGGCCTCGAGGACTGTCCTGGCTCGCCCGAGATCAGGGACGAACTGGCCGCCCACCTCCTCGCCCTGAGGAAGAACCTGCCCGAGGCGCTCAGGCTCTCGGAGGAGGCCGTTGCGCTGGGGCGGGACGAGATCCGGCACCTCATAACCCTCGGGGAGGCCAGGCTCGCCCTGGAAGACGAAACCGGGGCCGCCGAAGCCTACGACGCGGTACTGGCCATCGATCCTGAGAACCCTGAGGCCCACCTGGAGCTCGGCATCATCAACGAGCGTATGGGGGAGCTGGAGAGGGCGGAAGAGCACTTCGTGGAGTCACTCAAGGCAGATCCCGCGAATCCTCGCGCCCTCTACTCATACGCGAGCCTCTACTACACGGCCGATGACCTCGAGGTCGCCGAGGAGATCCTCGAGCGGGCCATAGCCGCTGACGCGAGATACTCCCCTGCCCTATCCGCACTCGCCAGCATCCAGGCCCGCCGCGGCGAATACGGCGACGCACTCGACTATATCGAGAAGGCCGTCGAAGCCGGTGAGAGCGACGTCGAGCACTTCAGGAGCGCGCTGGAGTTCGCACCCCTGCACACCGACCCACGTTTCCGCACCCTCCTCTCCCGCATGGTTGGCGACGGGAGCAACGGACAGGGTTAGGATGCCGGCCTTCACGGCTTTCGGGATACTGTTGATCCTCACTGGGCTCGCTGGCCTCTCCTTCGGCACCTACGCCTTGCTACGCGGTGGAAGGGGCCAACAGGGTAGGATCGGCCCGATCCCCGAACGCGGCGTCCACCTCATCGCTGGAGCGAGGATGCTCCTGGTCGGAGCCCTCTGCCTCGCCGCCGGCATTTACTTGCTCCTGATCTAGTAGGACGACCACCGGGCACGTGCGGGAGATCCTTGTCGTTTGTCCCCCTCACCGCCCGCCACGGTCCTCGCGTAAGAGGCAGGCGCCGATGAGGGCCAGGAACGCCATCGACGAGAACACCGTCCGCACGCCGTTCCAGAAGTTCCACGGACCCTCGTAGGCGGCCCTAGCGCCGGCCAGCTCGCCAGGCGATGCGCTGGCGGCGACGCGGGCCAGTTCCTCGTTCATGGGCACGTTCACGAAGGCCGTTAGCAAGAAGCCGCCCACGATGTAGAGCACGCAGGCCAGCGCAACGAGCCGGAAACGGCCCGACCAGGGCCGCGGGATGTGTGCGGCAAGGGCCGCGAGCAGGAACAGCGCGGCGCCGAAGAAGCTTGCGAAGAACGCGGGGTTCTGTATCCTCGCGTTTATCGCCTGCATGGTGGCGACGTAGGAGGCGTCCGGCTGCACCGCCAGGCCGAGGTTCACCGAGACAGCGTAGGCGTAGAAGACGCCGGCCACGAGGCCGGTAGCGAGGGTCGCCAAGCCCAGCGTGAGGCTGCGGACGGCTGGCACGAGGATCCTCGGTCGGGGAACCGCGTGGCTCACGGTTTCGATCCTTGTGTGTGACATGGTGCGCCTCCTTAGGTCGTCGTGGATCAGACCTGGGTCGCTCAACCGATACGCAGCGCGATGACCAGCGTGGCGGACGCTGCGAGAGCCGCGGCGAACCGCAGGTGGTTCCAGGCGGTCCAACCCCGAAGGTAGCGTGACCAGTGGTCCTCGGCGCCCGCACCGCGCGGCTCCACGGTCGCCAGGGCCTCGTTGCGCGGCACGTGGTAGGCGCCGGTCGACCCGATAGCGCCGACCAGGTAAAACGCGCCGCCTGAGAGCAGGTACGCGGCGAAGGGTTCGCCCCATACCAGGAGCGACGAGACGATCAACGCGCCGCAAGCCAGGGCCGTTCCGAGGAGCACAGTCATAAAGACGGGGGTGACCGCCGCCACGTTTATGGCCTGCATGGCGGCGATGCCCTGCGGGGCCGGCAGGCGGGCGAGGGCTTTCATCACGAAGGCCGAAAAGGCGAAGAAGACTCCGGCCACCACCCCACATCCGAGCGCCGTGAAGAGCGTCAGCGCGAAGAGAAATCCGTCCATCTGCCAAAGTTCCTTTCTCGATACTTTACACAGTGTAAATTGACACGCTGTAAAGGTACCGTATACTTTACAGCGTGTCAAGTGCCGCAGCCAAACGATCCGGAACCCGGACGCGGATACTCGAGGCGACGTGGCGGCTGATGGAGGAGCGCAGCGGGCAGGGCGTGCGCATGCGCGACGTCGCCGAGGCTGCGGGCGTTTCGCGGCAGGCGGTATACGACCA
>JACCSM010000117.1 GCA_013698525.1 Rubrobacteraceae bacterium | reverse complement strand
ATGGGAACGGTCAACTCCTCTACTATCCTGGCCTGGTCGGGGGTGAGGTCTTCCTTCCAACCCCCTGGGGTTGCCTTGCGGTGGGGTTTGTCCGGCCCTTTCTTGTTCTCGGGGACGTTCTCCCAGGCGTGCCTCTCGACGGTTCTGGCAAGCTCCCCTTCGCCCACCGGGATACCGAGCGTCGAGTAGAGCCTTATCATGGTCTTCAAGGTGTCAGCCCGCAGGTCCTCGTAGCGGACGACGGCTCTTCGGCCATCATGGGCCTCGTAGGCCTTTCTGGCGTTGCCGATGCTCACCGTATACATGTTGGCCCATTGCCGTGCGAACTCGTCAGGGTCGGTGTCGGCGAGCGAATCGCCGTCCCCTTTCGCCCGCCACTGGTCGCCCCAGCTACCCTTTCTCTGGGCGGCCATGGCGGAGGAGACCACGTCCCTGGGGTCGCGGACCAGTAGGATCATACGGCTCTCCGGGAAGGCTTCAGCCAGCAGCGGCGCCCCGATGGAGCCGTTGGGCTCTTTGATCGCCAGGTAGCCGTTCTCGCCAAGTCCCGAGAAGCGTGCGTTGGCGCCCTCGAGTACGAAGTTGCGGATGGAGTGGATCCAGGCCTCCCTGTAATCGTCTCCGAGGACGTAGTCTTTGCGGCCCCGCATCCTGTCTCCGGCCCTGATGTAGTATGCCGTGCCGAAGAGCTCCCCGACGTACGGTTCGTTCCACCTGGCGTGGCCTTCGAGGTCCCCCATCATGGTGCTGAGCCAGCTGCTCCCTGTCCGTCCCGAACCGAACATCCAGATCACGTTCTCAGGCTTTACGTCTCCGTCAGGCAGACCGAAACTCCCTGCTGCCAGCTGCGACCGCAGCCTGGCGTTCTCCCTATTCTTCTCCCCTAGCTCTCGGCGCAGACTCTCGATCCTCTGGTCCTGCCCCGTGTCAGAAGGCTCTCTGGCCGCGCCGGAAGTCCCCTGCGTGCCCGACCCTGATTCAGGGACCCCGCCGCGGACGACCCCAGCTTCCAGGTTCAAGAAAGCCCTCACGTTTCGGACAGCCACTGCCACGCGCTGCCTGAAGATCGGCATCCTACGCTCTCCTCATTCGTGCGCCGCCGTGGTTGCGACGAGCGCGTACTCGCCCGTCTCGTAGCGGTCGACCTCCACTTCGCCCGTCCCGTTGGGGTGGAACACGTAGGCGCTCTCGAAGCCGTTGATCTCGCAGAGCGCGAGCGCTACCTCGGGGAACACCGGATGCTGGTGGGTTGGGTCTACCCAGAAGGTCTTCAACGCGGGGACGGAGTGCGGGTTTACGGTCTCCAGGATAAAGAGTCCACCGGGTCTGAGCTTCCGCAGGCCAAGCCCGTAGAAGCGCAAGAGCTCCTCGTAGGGCATGTGCTCTATCACCTGGGCGCAGAAGATGGCGCCTATGGAATCGTCCGCGCACTTCTCCAGGTAGGAGTTTGCATCAGCGACCTCCACGATCTCGTGGCCCTTCGCCCTGCACCGCCCGACCATGTCGGGGTCAGGGTCTATGCCGGCGTACTCGAGTCCCCGCTCGCGCAACAGATCCAGAAACTCCCCCCGTCCGCACCCGATATCCACAACGGGCTCGCGGTCCTCGAGGAGGTCTAGGTAGCGACGCTGGCGGTCGCGGATAAAGTGCTCGGGACCGCGGAAGATATCCTCGAACGCGTCGTAAGTTCCCATGCGCTCCGGATCACCGTTACGGCGGCCATAGCCCTGGACGCGTCCGGCCACAGGCTCCTCGAAGATCTCGAACGGGGAACCGGATACGTAAGGGAGGGCACGAGTCTCGGCCACGAGCCGGTCTGCGGCCTCTACGCGGGGGACGAGCCCGCCCAGCTTCTCGCCGAGCGTACTGACAGCGTCGAAGAGCTGGTCGTTGATCTTCTGCTGCTGCGCCGTGAACGGGGTAATGAAACGGGATATCTTCTGCCGGGAGAAGCCGCCCGTCTCGGCCGTTTTCGGGCCGGAGCCTTCTGATTCTTTGCCTACACTACCGGCCTGTGCGACGGTCTTCTCTAGCGGACCAGGCGTGTCTCCGCCGCTCTCGGCCAATCGCGTCTCCAGGCGGTCGAGCCGCGCGCCCTGCGTTCTGGCCAGCTCTCTGTGGTGGTTTACGGCGTTGAGCAAGTCAGCGCGTTCCTTCGCGTATCGCGACTCGAGCTGGTTGACGACGGCGCGCAGGTTCTGGTCCGCTTCCTTTGTGGTGGCGAGAAGCTCTTCGTTGACCATCCGCTGCTGCAGGGCAAAGGGCCACATCAGCTTCAGCAGGACGCGCCGAAAGGGGGCGAGGACCCTGCCTAGGGTGGAACCCGAAGTCGCCGGCTGGGGGGTAGTCGCTATGCGATGCGTAAGCGGGTTCGTATCGAGTCCCGCCGGAGAGTGCACATGTGGCCCACCCTCGTCGGGTTCTGCGCTCCGCCGCGCCCGGACACGGCGGATGCGCGCCGCCATCGCCCGCCCCGCGACCTCGGCGGAGTGGTTACGGCGGATGTCTTCCGCCGCCCTACGGCCACGCTCGCCGGCCTCCCGCTGGTCCTCGAAGACGTGGCGCATCAGGCGTGCTGCATGCCCGACGTCGGGCTCGGCCCACTCGCCTGAGGCCGGGTAAGGTCCGGCGTCGTCGCCGACGGGCCTTAGCGTGTAGGTGACGGGGTAACTGTTTTGCGGCGTCATGAACTCCATGTTGCCCGAGTACCCCGTTGCGATCACCGGCTTGCCGAGGTACATGGCCTCTGCGAGGGTGTTGCCGAAGCCCTCCGAGCGGTGAAGCGAGACGTAGCAGTCACAGCCGGCGAACATTGCGTTCTTCTCGGCCGCCGTGACGTAATGGTCTATAACGTGGATGTCCCTGTGGTCTTTTGAGGCCTCGATCAGCCTCCCGTGCTCTTCGGTGTGGTGCTCGCTGTTGATGGACTTGAGCACGAGGGAGGCCCCCGAGCCCTCGGGGAAAGCCTGCTCGAACGCCTCGACGAGGGCGAGAGGGTTCTTGCGCTCGAAGACGCTGTGGTAATCGAAGACGAACAGGAA
>JACCSM010000109.1 GCA_013698525.1 Rubrobacteraceae bacterium | reverse complement strand
CAGGTTGAGGCAATGCGCGTTAGCGTTCAACATCAGAGAGAGGCCATCTTCTCTGACAAGACGCAGGAGCTCCGCTTGCAGTTCGTCAACCGTCACCGGGTCCACGCCAACGCCGAGAACATCGATCCGGAAGCCTTTCAAAGCCTGCTCCACAGAGCGGCTTCGATCTCCTGAAAACGCACGTCCCAGGAGTTCTCGCGGGCGAGCGCGGCCCTGTCCCGCGCCTTCTCCTCAGTCTCCAGCTTCCCCAGGCTCCGCAAGACTTCGAGGAACTCTCCCGCATTCCGCGCCAGATAAACATGCCCGCCCAGTTCAGCCAGAGCCGGGAGTGGGGTCGCCACGACAGGCTTGCCGGTCGCCAGGCACTCGTAAGTCTTGGCTGGCGAGATGCTCCGGGTAAGTACGTTGACCCTGTACGGGAGCACGAACGCATCCACGCCCGCGAGAGCCGCCGGGAGCCTCGCGTGTGGGACTTCTCCGAGGTAATTGACGCCAGGCGTCCCCAGGAAGCCGCGCGGCACGCGGCCCAGCCCACCAACGAGCCGCACCTGGAACCCCGCCTCTGCGATGGTCCGCAGTGCATCGAAGTCCACCCGCCCGTCTTCGAGATGGCCAAAGAAGCCCACGGTTCGTACTTCGGCGAAGCGGTCTTCTTGCAGGACGGCGAATCTTTCGTAGTCCACGCCGGGACCGTTCAGGAAGGCGTCGGGGCGTAGTGGCTTCACCTTTTCGAGCAGTGGTGGCGAGGTGCAGGAGACGAGGTCGGCCCGCCGCAACAGCTCGCGCTCGGTAAGAGCGATGTCCCTGGGAACGCCAGGGAATCCCTCGTAGTTTTCAGAGCAGTCGTAGAGGAGGAGGCGGGGTTCGAGGCCGGAGATCAGGTCTAGCGTCGTCCGGGTCGGCGGATAGGCCACGACCACGGGGTTCGGGCCTGAGAGCTTCTTCAGATCCCGCACCACGCGGGGTACGAGAACTTTGCGGTTGATCCGGCGGAACGCGCCGTGGGGCGGCGGGAAAACGAGCGGAGCGTACACGGTGAGACCCGGCTCCTCCACGGTACGGCCGCGTCCGGAGTGGGAGATCCGGGCCGCGACCTTGCGCAGCGTCTTCCGATTCACACGGGGGTTAGAGAGGCCCGTGGTCTCGACGAAGACGGTCGGGTATCCGGCGCGCGCGAAGTGGGTGGCGAGGATCTGGTGCCGCTGCCAAAGGAAGTCCCACCGGATGCCGGAGAGCATCACGACAGCCGGTTGGAGCATCCCTCAGCCTCCCTCCTGGACTTCACCGGGAACCTTGTCTTCTCGATCCCTCATCATGGCGTGGGCGCCCTCGGGGTCGGGCATGAGTCCCTCCCCGTATATGCGGTCGAGGCCGAACAGACTCAGGATCTGGGCGGCTCTCTTCGTCCGGGCGGGGCCCACGACACCGCGCCAGCCATCGGGTGTGAGATCTCCGGGTGTCGTGCCACGCCGGCTTAGTGGTGAGGGGCGGTCCAGTGTTTCATACACGCGGTCGTCGAAGTTCCGGCCTAGAAACGAGAAGAGGCGCGGGACCTCTTTTTCCGGGTGGGCGAGCAGTTCCTCATAGAATATGAGATGCACGTCGTCTGGCGAAAGTTGCCGCAGGGGGACATAGTTCTCGATGCACCAGAGGAAGACGTGGCACTCGAAGTCCGTGCTCGCGGCGCGGATTTCAGCCTCGAACGGGCGAATATGGTCCTCGATGAGGTCTTCCTGGTCCATCACGGCGGCCAGGTTATCTTGCCAGCCCAGCGCGAGCTTCGAGGCGGCTACGGCGCAGGGATGGCGTAGGATCAGGACGATGGGCATGCCGGGGAAGTTGGCGCGCATCCAGCCGAGGAGCAGGTTGGCTCTTATGTCCTTGATCAGACGCCGCCGCACGATGAACCTCCGATGGAAGCGATCCGTCCAGGGGCTTCTCAGTCCACCGGAGAGGATGGTCCAGGCCGTATCCAAGTATTCCTCTCTCCGATCATCCGGTCTCAGGTATTGCTTGCGCCGGAAGTTCCGGCAGAGTGGGACGCGCTCCGGATTAAAGGGCTCGAACACGAGGCGGTACTCGCGCCGGTGGTTGACGGCCTCGGAGACCCATGTGGTTCCGCTCCGACCACTCCCCGCAATGAATACGGAGCGGCGATGGTCCCTGTTTGAGTCAAGATACAGCGGCGCCAGTAATCGTTCCAAGACTCTCCCGCCCATCACGGCGCCCGGCTCTCTCCCGGAAGGGCTCGTTATCCCTTCTCCTCTGGCGGTTCCCGCTCCTTCCAGGAAGCCATCTTCACGGCCACCGCTGAAAGGATGAAGAAAAAGAGGGTCGAGGGTGGCAGGTACCAGTGCCATTCGATAATCGAGGAGAGGAGGTAGATCACCGCCGCAGCCACCAGCCCTGAGAGGAGCAGCCGCCGATTTCCCGATGCTCGCCACGCCTCCCTCGCAGTGTATCCGAGCAGCAGCCCGGCGAAAAGAACCATCGCCAGGAACGCGAACAGCCCAGTCTCCGTGCCTTGCTCCAAATACAGGTTGTGGACCTGCTTGACGCCGGTGTCCACCGGCCGCTCGCGCAGCCAGGTGTACTGGAACGTACCGGCCCCCGTGCCTGTCAGAGGTTGCTCCTTCCACTCGTCCCACGCGACCTTCCAGTAATCCTCCCTGAAGCCAATGCTCAGGGAGGAGAGACGCTGCCTGGCGCTCTGATCGCCTTGCGGATCGCTCAGAAGCGCGACGTAAGCCTGGCGCGCACCGCCGTACTGATCCACGACCAACAACGCGCCCCCGACCACGGCTACCACCGCCCCGGCCAGGAATATCCCGCCGATGGTACGGCGGGCCAGGGAGGTGATCTCGTATCGGTTGACGAATAGCGCGTACCCGCACTGAAGCACGAACGCTGCTGCTAGCGCGATCACGAGGTCGTTGCGCAACTCCAGTCCGGCGGAGAGCTTCTGCTGGTCAGTGGCGCCGGCCTGCCGGAGCGCTTCGAGACCCTGCATCCTCCAGACCAGCCACGCCCCCGGAACGGAGATGAGGAGCAAGTTGGAGACCATCTGCACCCGATAATTCGAGAGGAGAATCATGAGTCCCCCGGCTATCCCGAGCGAGG
>JACCSM010000091.1 GCA_013698525.1 Rubrobacteraceae bacterium | reverse complement strand
GGAGATCTCGTAGCGTGCTTCGCCCTCCCCTTGGCTTGGTACATCGCGTTGTCCGCTTCCCTCAAGAGGTCCTCCGCGGCGCGCATCTCGATCCCGTTGAGGGCCACCCCGATACTCGAGCCGACGGACACCTTACCCCTCTCCAGGACGTACGGGGTAACGAGGCTCTCAGCGATCCGGCGTACTACCGTCACTACTTCTTGGTGCACGTCCTTCACGCCCTCGAGCAGCACGACGAACTCGTCCCCGCCGATGCGCGAGACGGTGTCCGCCGACCGCAAGCACCGCCTCAGCCTCCCCGCCGCCTGCTTGAGCAACTGGTCGCCGCCCGCGTGTCCGAAGGCGTCGTTGACGGCCTTGAAACCGTCGAGGTCTATGAACAGCACCGCCAGCATGGTCCGCTCGCGCTTGGCCCTCTCGGTGGCGTGCTGGAGGCGGTCCATGAACATCGCGCGGTTCGGCAGGTCGGTCAGCGCGTCGTGCGTCGCGCGGTACTCGAGCTTCCTGTGTAGGTCCTTGCGCCGCGCAAGCTCGGCGTCGGTCTCCCTCCACCGGCGCCAGGCGAAGACGAACGCAGCCATGGCTACGAAGCCCAACAGTATCAGGAGCTCGTCCACTTGCCACTTCTCGTAGCTGCTGGCCCACCGATCGAACCTCTCGTGGGCGTTGACTAGGACCACCGTGGCGTACGCGCAGGCGCCGAGCAGCACTATCAGGGCGAGTTCCCTGAGCTCCTTCAGGTTGCCGGGCCTCACCTTCGCTCCTTTGTTCGGCTGCTTTTTCTCAAGAGGCCTGCAGCCTCGTTGCGGGTACGGACGCCCAGGGCCTTATAGGCCGGGCGCAGGTGCTGCTTTATGGTGGACCCCGAGAGGAAGAGACGCCCAGCTATCTCGGCGTTGGTCAGCCCATCGGCCACGAGCTCCAGTATCTCCTTCTGGCGAGCGGAAAGTACGCTCAGGTCGGGGGGGCGCTGTTCGTCCATCCACTGACGTAAGGGCTCCCTGGGGAACACGACTTCTCCTCTGATGGCCACCGAGACGGCCCGGAGGACCTGCTCCGGCGGCATCCCGGAGTGAACGATGCCGCTGGCCCCCGCCCGGAGTGTCGCTCGCGCGAGCTGCAGGTTAGGACCCGAAGCGAAAGCCAAGACGCTCGCATCTGGGGCCGAAACCCGAATGTTGCTTAGCTCGGCGGCGAGGTCGTCTTCGCTCGTCGGGCAGCAGATGACCGCCGAGGCTGACGTTTTTCCTAAGGGTGCGTTCGACCCCTTGTGGATCGCCGCCATACTCAGCGCTCGCTCCAGCTCCAAGAAGTCCACCCGTTGGGGGCCTTTGAGCCAGACTAGCCCCATGGGGGCTACGTCGAGCCTCGCAACCCCTTTTCTCTCGTCGGCGGCCGGCATCACGGGCGCTCACCTCCTTTCTTGTCCGCCGCCGGAGATCTCGGCCGTCTAGCTACCCAGCTTGGAGGACGAAGTATTCGCGCCCGCATCGCGGCGCGGCGAACGTCCGGGCTGTGCGCGCCGAGCGCCAAACCGTTGCGCGGCACAGCTCCCGCTTTCTTAGCCCTGCGGGTGCGTCCTCGGCCGGCGACCGCGGCTTTGCGATTCCTGCTCCCTGCGGAAGCATCCCCGTTCTGCTTGTGACCGAGCGCCTCTGGTGCTTGCGGCGTTCTCTTGCGCGCGTCTCGTGTGTCACCCCCTCCGAGAGAGCCAGGGGGGTGGGCGAAGGTGACGATGCGGTACGTTGCCTCCGCCCCGTAGTACGGAGTTGGTATTCCCCACCGTTCGGCATCCTCGCGGGTGGTGCGCCTCATGGGCAGCTTCCAAGCCATGAGGGCGACGACGAGAATTAGGCCCATAGCCCCCCACACGGCTGCTATCCCCACCAGCGCCGCCAGCAGCAGCCGGCCCTGTGGCAGCCAGCGCAGCACTTCGTCGGAGGCCGCCTTGGGGGCAGGCTCTGCCACTGGCTCCGGGATCGGTGGGCGAGCCAGCTCGGGCAGCTGATGCGTCGGCACGTCGGAGGGTTCGCGCGCAAGGTCCCGAGAGAGGTCTCGAGAGGTCCTTTGCGCGGTTTGTCGGGAAGGCTCGGGAGCCGCCACTTTCTTAGAGGCCCTTTCGGAGACGGCCGGGCGTGCGCCACGACCGGGCCGGCCGGCCACCGCTGGGGCGTCAACCGGCTCGCGCGCCGGTTTCAGCAAGAGCACTTCGCCCGCATAGATCAGGTTAGGATCTTCGCCAATTCGCTCACGGTTGAGCGCGTAGATCCGCGCTGTCTCGTTGTAGATCTGTTGTGGGGTGGCGTTCGGGCCGAGCCGCCCTTCGCTTATGGACCACAAGGAGTCGCCGGGCCGAACCACTACCGAGGAGGTGTTTTTGTCTTCCGTCTGGGCCTCGGCAACCGCAGGGGACAGGGCGAGCATCATGGCCGCCAGCATCACCGCCAGGGTCGCTCCCAGGAGCGCTCCGCCACTTCTTTTGAGCCTCAAGCTCAAGTCGTTTCCTCCTTACTCAAAGACCCTGTTTGGGTCTTGCTACCTTCCCCGCCTAGAGTCGACCAAGGTCGAAGGCAGGGCACCAAGGGTTTCGTGGCGCGCCAGAACGGCGCACCACTAGTAAGGAGGAACTAGCTGGGTTGGTTGACGATCAGCCCGTAGGCAGCATCGGGCTTTAGCAAGTCGCGAGTGTACCACAGGAACTTGCCGCCCAGCAGCGCGATCAGCAGGAGGGCCAGCGCGCCGCTCAGCTGGGGGCCCGTGCCGCCCGAGCTCGGGGCCGATCCGCCCGAGGCGGGCGCCGGCGGGGCGCCGGAGAAGGGCAACGACTGCGGGAGCCGGGGGTCGCCCGTTAGGGCGTGAGAAGAAGAGGTGCCTTCGAGGCTCCTCACGAGCACGCTGCTGGCGAGAGCGGGCCCAGGAGAACCGGGAGAAGAGACACGCACCGAAGAGTCGCCCTCGGACGCCCGAAGAAGAGCAGAAGAGGAGCTCACCGGTGCCGAAGAAGCCCCGGCGGTCTCTGCCAGCCGGGACACGGAAGACCCGCCGCTCACCTGCATCACGGGGTCGCCAAACGTCTCTCTGACAGGTTCGACGAGGGGCTTGTCTATGGGCTCAACCGTGTCGACCACCGGGTTCACAACTGGCTTAGCCGTTTCCTGTACGGGGTTGACGACCGGATCGACCACAGACCCGACGACCGGCTCGATGGTTTCTTGCACTGGGTTAAGTACCGGCTCGATGGTCTCTTGCACCGGGTTAAGTACAGGCTCGATGGTTTCTTGCACCGGGTTAAGCACCGGCTCGATGGTCTCCTGCACCGGGTTAAGTACCGGCTCGACCACCGGCTCGATGGTCTCCTGCACCGGGTTAAGTACCGGCTCGATGGTCTCCTGCACCGGGTCAACCACCGGCTCGACCGTCTGCTCGACCGGTTCGACCACCGCCCCGGTGGTCTCTTCGAGCGTACCCGCGACCGGCTCCGCTACCGGTGCGACCGTATCGACCACAGGATCAACCGTCTCCTTGGCTGGCTCGAGCGCCGGCTCGGCTGTCCCATTGACGGTGTCAACCACGGGCTCGACGCTCTGCTTGACGGGCTCTGTCGTCTGGTTGACTGTATCGGTTA
>JACCSM010000061.1 GCA_013698525.1 Rubrobacteraceae bacterium | reverse complement strand
GGATGGCCGAGAGCATCGGTATGCGGATCAAGAGGTTCTGCACCAGCGCCGCGAAAGGCGGGGCTTCGACGCATACTCTCCCCTCGAACTTCACGAACGTGGGCGTCAGGAACTCCAGGCTGACCCGGCCACCATCGAGCCCGCGGGCCGCGCTCGCAGCGTCCTCCCAGGATGTGGGCGATCTCCTGTTCTTCACCACCTCGCCGTCGAAGACCTCTTCTTGTGTCCCTGAGAGCGGGTTCTCTGCCACCACCCGCTCCAGCGCGTATCGGGCCCTCAGACGTCCGATCCCCTCCTCCCCCATCTTCGAGAACGCGTAGATAAAGTACGGCATGTACTCCGCCGCCCGGCCGACGACGGTGAAGCCGAAGCGCATCTTTTCGCCGGCCGCGTACTCCATCTTCGTACCCTCCGGCGGCTCGAACACGTAGGGTCGCGGCATCTCCCGATTCTTCGCAAACTCCCGCGCGTTTTCGGGCGGCGAGGTCTCGAAGACGTAGCCGTAAGGGCATCTCTCTCCGAGCGGGCAACCGGCGCCGTCGTGCGGAAACGGGCAGCAGCTCTCCTTGAAAGCGCGGCCGAAGGCGCCCCGGATCATGGACCCCTCGTATGGCGGCACGATAGCCTTCTCCAGGAATCGCACCGTCACCTCGTGGCAGTGCAGCGTTAGGGCGCCCGGGCCGCTAGTGTCCACGGTGCGAGATCAGGCCGGACGACGGGCTGGCCGCATCCTGGTGAGCGATTCGGCTCGGGACGCCTCGTAGGAGTCCGGGTTCTCGATACGCTCGGGCAATTCCCACCTGCCGCCCTCCGCGGTAATAGCCTCGGCCAACTCCTTCAGGGTAAGGAACTCAGCGCCGATCACGCGTCCCCCGGCGTCGATGTCCAGGTAGACACCATCGGCGTGCTGTACGGTCTCTTCTATCGCTCCCTCCTCGACGCGCACGTACAGGGCGCCGGATTCGGGGTCGTATCTCAGCTTCATAGGCCTACCTCCTCAACCGATACGCTGGCGGCTGCTCCCAGCGCCAGATCAGGTCGTGCCCATCCTTCTCACGGCTCAATCCCTTTCGCCGGATCAAAGCCCTCAAGAACCCAAGGCGTTCTGCCATGTACTCATCTGTGTCATGGAGGATCACGCCGTCCAGAGCGATATCCAGGTACAGGTCCGGCAGACCTGCCGTGAACTCTTCCGGCGTCCTGGCCAGCAGGCTCGCCTCCCCGCGATGGAGAGGCGGAAGCAACTTCTTGAGCCGGAAGGCGCGTTCCAACGTCCTCTCTGGCAGGTTGCGGGCAACGACCAGGAAGTCCCAGTCGCTGCCCTCGCGCTCCTCCCCGCGCCCTGGAACCGAACAGCACGACGGCCACCAGATCACTACCCAGCCCCTCTCGCAACCCCGACACGATGCTATCCGGCACCTCCAACCCAGCGAGCGCCATCTCCTACAAGCCCCTCAGACGTGCATGCTCCGCTCTTGCCTCCGGCACCTCGCGCAGCAGGCCCGTCGCCACGAGCGGGTTCCCCATCGGGGCGACCTCGACCTCGCGTGATTCGTCCTGCTCCCACCGTCCGTCCACGTAGACCTGCGGCACCCGCTGGTGCACCATCCCGACGCCACGCGTCATCGCCGCGAGAGCCACCCCGAGGCGCATCGGGGTCGTCCCGCCCGTCACGTCCAGCAGGATCTCCCCGCGCCCGTAGCCCATCCCTTCTAGCTCCGAGAGCAGGTGCTCGAAGCGAGAGAAGGAGTCACCGATCTCCATCGGCGAGTCAACCACACGGCAGAGGAAGCGCGCCTCACCCTTGAGCTCCGAGCACTTCAGCACCACAGCCTCCAGGATCTCCTGCGAGACGATCACACCCAGAGTCTCGGGCTGCAGCCTCTCCACCGCGACCTCCACCGTCTCCGGTCGTGAGGCGAGGAGGATGAGGACTTTGGTCTGAGTCATTCCAGCACGTCCAAAAAGCTTCGTATCGAAAGCACAGGAACGCAACGCAACTCCTGCGAGGAAAAGCTCAGATGCTCGAAGGAGCCTTCGCCCGACACCACCAGATACCGCTGAGAAGCTCCCAGCACCGAGTACGCCTCAAAGGTGTTCACGGCCTGCGAAGAAACCTGCACGTACTCGGTTACGCAGTGCTCGTCTCTAAGCTCCGCCACCGCGACTTTTCCAAGCTCCGCTATCTGGAACATCGTGCGCTTCTTGCCCATCCAGAACACTTGTCCCTCTGCATAGGTTCTCAGGAGATCCTCGCCGGGTGCTATCACTAGGGCGCTGAATAGATTTCCAGGTAGCACCGTCTCCATAGAACCATACTTCGGCAAGCGGTCGTTGTCCTGTATGCCAGGCTTCTCCTCCAGCGTAGAGTTGAAGAGGTGCGTATCTAGCAGATTACGCGCTCTCCCGGCGGCCTGTCCCGCACGCCCGTTCATCAAGATGCCCGGAGTGAACCACACCGGCAGGGAAGCCACGTCGAAGTCTCCGAAGAAGTCGTAGCCGGACATCTTCTCAGCAAAGGTCCTCGGACGGCGAGAAAGCTCCCTGGTAAGCCCTGCGTAGAGCATCTCCGAGGACAGGTAAGGGTGGGTCGAGTAGTTTGATCCGAAGTCTCCTGCGACATGCAAGAAGCGTCCGCAGTTGCGGAGCAGGACACGCCGCCCGTAGAGGGTAGACGCCATTACCCTATCCCAGCCTGCCCGCGTATTCTCCGAAGGCTCCTCTGATCTCTGCCTTCAGGCCATCTACGTCCTCTGGCTTCAGTGTAACTGCCTCGCGTACGTGGCTCTCGAAGCGGCTCGTCTTCAAGCCGGTAAAATGATGTCGTATCCCGGTTTTTCCACCGTCCTCGTCGGCCCATTCGAGCATGTCGAGGATGGAGAACTTCGGCAGCCCAGTGGAGACGGTGAAAATCTCCGTCGAGAACTTGCCGCTGCTCGCGGAATACTTGCCGTACCCCCGCGAGTCGGCGGCGGGTATAGCGTTTAAGATGCCGCTGACATCCAGAAGAGTGGGGGATTCGATCACCGTAATGAACGGGAACTGCGTGCCCGCCTTGACGTACTCATAGTAGTGGAGAGAGGCGCTGCCGCGATCCTGGCTGAGGTCCTCGTCTACGGTATTGCCTATGGCTATGCCTTCCTCGCTGGCGGTTGATGCTATGCACTCGGACGCATCCTGAAAGGAGAAGGTGTCGAAGTAGCGTATGCGTGCGAACGTAGCTCCTCTGCCAGCCTCCAGGCTACCGAACAGGGAGTCGTTCCAGCAGCGCGTGCATAGAGCGTTAGGTATGCGGCAGGGCTGTTTCGTGTCGAACCAGTTGTTGAAAGTCGT
Organism: Rubrobacteraceae bacterium; assembly: GCA_013698525.1. Classification (GTDB taxonomy): domain Bacteria; phylum Actinomycetota; class Rubrobacteria; order Rubrobacterales; family Rubrobacteraceae; genus Rubrobacter_D. Next base: position 7,300 of record JACCSM010000061.1, on the reverse strand, counting down.
CTGCCACCCGTCACCGGAGCCATGATCTTCGGTGAGTTCACGGAAGAGGCGCATGGCAGACCGGCGCTCCGTACCCTTCATCTTGCGGGCGATGAATTCGGCCCTGACCTTGCCCATTAGCTCGACCTTGTCCACGTAGGTCTCGTTGGACTCCCCTTCGTGCGAGACCGGCAGGAACCTAGACTGCACGGTCTTTATCCCGACGATAGTGACGATCCTGTTCGTCATGTGCGGCGGCAGTACCTTCTTCTTCCCCTCTTGAACCGGTACCAGCAGGTCTACCGGAGCAAGCTCTTCCTTGAACCGCCCCAGAAGATCGTTAGCCATTGTTCTCCCCTCCCTCGGTCTCTCCATCCTCAATCCTTCGGTCCTCTCTTCCGGAGAAGATGCGGTTGAACCATCTCGGGTTCGCGAGCACGAACTCCATGGAGTTCTCTACGGCTTCGTCTACGTTATCTTCTCCGAGAGCTTCTCTCAGTTTCTCCCTGGAGACAGAGACATGCTGCGCAAAGTGCTGGCGCAGGTAGTCCGCGTCGGCCACCGCCCGCAACATCTCCCTTTCCCGTCCGTCAGCACCGCTCTGTACAGACACTTTCTCCTCTAACAACCTCGCTCTTGCTGCGCTCTTTTTGAACTCCAGAGCCGGAGCCAGCCGGACCAGCAGGTACATAAATGCCCGCCCGTAGATGCTGGTTCTGAGGTCCCGAATCACGCGCCGATCACGCAGGAATTTTTCATTGTCCAGGACCCAACGCTTGAGTTCCCCGAGCCGGGAAGCGCCTTCCTCCCTTAGCTCGCCGCGCGCCTTGCGAAGCACGTCGCTCTGCCAGCTCTCGTACGATCGCTCGAAACCACCCGGTTCCCCTGCATCCGCTGCGCGAAGTTTCTCGAGGAGTTGCCGAGGATACTTCTCGAACGACGCCGGCCGCTCGGCCAGCCTCAAAGGCATAAGTCCTAGCCCGAAAAGAGTTTCGAACAAGAGTTCCGAGAACTCCTGCGCTCTATCCCTATCTGTTGCCAACTCTCTGCGCCTCCTCCCTTTGCAGCTTTCTCATCTCCTCGAAGACCTTCAGGTACTCCCATGGGGAGTAGACTTTCAGAGTCTCATCGTACTCGTACCGGCCACTCTCGGTGTTCGCAACCCGCCGATACTTCGAGTCTTTCGTATCCTCTCCCGGCCGTACGGGCGAGGCACGCAGCACCGAGTCGAAGGTGGCTAGAGGAGCTTCCTCAAGCTCCACGGCAAGCTTCAGTCGTCCCTTCAAAGCGTCGCTCGGCGCACCGCCCACGGCACGGTGAGCGAAGTTCGAGAGGGTTTCGTAGAGGCGACGGTAACGCTCCGAGTCGTAGTCCCGGTCGCGAATGTAGAAGACGCCGTGGCTGCCGGAAGCTTCCAGCCGGGGCTTGCCCTGGAAGAAGAATGGACCGTCGCAGTCACACAGGCCGCTCAGGAAAGCCATCAGTGAGAAAACCATAGATCGGCTGCAGGAGAACCTGCGATGCGCAAGCTCCAATTCGTCCCTGAAGTGAGGCAAGGCGAAGACTACAAGACGCTGACCCCCAGCGCCGAGCGAGAACACCCTGATCTCCCCGTTCGTCCGCATCTGGGACACTACCTGCTCCACGCCGGGCCTGTCGTAGAGAAGCTCGACGAGAGCCTTGCGGACGGTCGCCTTGTCTTCGGCAGAAGACTCCTCTGAGGTAAGCTCGTCTAGTCTATCCTTCCGCCAGCTCGCGTCCATCGTAGTGCGTTCGGCCTCTTTGAGCTTACGGTTATCCTCGCTAACCGTGCGCCGTACCTCCGCGAACTGGCGTGCGAGGTCGAGAGTTCTGTTGGCAAGCGCGTCGAGCCGGTGAATGTCGTCCTCGGTATGGTTGCCGTAGTGGAAGATCAGGTTTTCCTTGCTCGGAACGGGGAACTTCCCGGCGGAAGTCATGCCGAAGAGCTTCGTGTTGAGAAATGAGAAGAGGGCGCACCGCGGGCAGATGCGAGCACCCTTGCCGATACTGCCGCTCTGGTTGTGGAACTTGCCGACGGAGATCCCGAGCAAGATGTTCTTTTCACCTACAGGACCTACCTGCGCTCCGCACACACGGCAGATGAGACCCTCACCGCGCTCTGCCTCTCCAAGAGGAGCAAACCCCAGCGATGAGCCGTCGAGCGCGCAGTCCAGATACTCCTCCGGTGAAGCGTCCAGAAGCTTCTCGCTCTCGCGGATGTAGGGAAAGAACCAGGACTCTTCTGGAGCCGCATCCACGGCCTTCTCCTCACGGAACCTCCGAAGAAGCTTACGGAAGAGGTTTCTGGTCTTCTCTTCGTCCAGCGTAGCTTGATCGAAGGCGTCCTTGATCGAGTTCTTGCTCAACGCTTCGAGCCTGAGCGCCTCTACCACCTCTTCCTCGCTCAAGACTCCGTACACGCTGGCAAGTCGGTAGATGAAATTCGCCGGGCTTTGAGAGTCTCCGCTGCCGCCACTGGTGCGCCCAAAGAAGAAAGCGAACGTAGCCTGTATGTTGCGCAGGTCCCGCGTGACCCTCCGGGCTCTGTCAACGGAGATCAACGGCTTGCTCTCTATCTTGTCGCTCAGTACCTCGACGATGGATTCGTAAAGGCTCTCAGCGAGGAAGGACGGAACAGAGAACACAGGGTAAGGCTCGAAGTCGCATTTGGTGAACCCGAACATGTTCTCCGGGTTCCCGTGGACCCCGCGCTCCAGGTCTTCCCTGCCAAAAAGAGCTCCGGTAGCCGGGCTTCTACACATACCCGGACCGCAAGAGCAAGCTCACCGACTCCTTTGCGTGAGACGGCCAAGTAGTAGGCGTCGTCGAGATCTCCCGTCAGGGCTATCGCCTCGCCGTTCTGGTTCAGGCCTTCGAGCGCGCACTTCCGCACAAAGTCGCCGAACAGCAGGTTTCCGGTCAGCACCTCCTCGCGCTCAACCACAGGCACGCGCAGCTTGAGGAAGTGGAAGCCGGAGCCATCCGGCAGAGTTGTCGTCCAGGAAGCGGTCCGGGAGAAGAGAAGTTCCTGCAACCTCTCAATGGACAAATCTTCTGCCAACCCGTACCTCTCGATAAACCGTTCGGCCTCATCCCTCCATAGAGCCCGATGCGAAGTACCGTCCATTACACACCTCCGAGGAGAAGATTGAGGGTCGCCCTGAGCGAGTAATCTCGCGGGTCGTACCTGCGAATGCTGGCTTCTATGCTCTCCGCATTGGGGAGAAGAACGTTCTCTATGATGTCGCCGGGGTGCTCGTGCTCGGCGAGGATGGAGTCCAGGTCCTTGCCGTTCTCGTGTGCGTAGGACGCTAGCAGGTCAGCCACTATCACGGCGCCGCCTAAAGGATGGTAGCGAAGTAGCAGGTCGAGAAGCGTGCGCCGCCCGACCTCTCGCGGATAGAAGGTCGTCCATTCGCGGCGGATGAGACGCTGAGGACCTTCGTAACCTTCCCACTCCTCCAGAGAGACGTAGAAGAGCCCGTGGTGCGTAACGGCGAACGTCCAGACATCCTCTGGCACGGCGCCGAAGATCTCCGCGGAGATGCTCCACCCGGTCTCCTCTTTGACGGCTCCGGCTATGGCCTTTGCGCTGTTCTCGATGACTCCCGGCAACTCATCGAGTACGTTGAAGGTCTCGGCTTCGTGCTTGATCTTGGGTATGCTCTTTATCTTTTCGAGCCTGCCCTCGGACACGTATCGCAGCATCCGCTGAAAGTTGTCGTTCAGCTTCCCGATGTCGTGCATGAAGGCGGAGAGGACTACGAGGTCGGAGCGCCCCTTGTCGTAGCCGAGCTTCTTCTCGCCGAAGCGGACGATGCTAACCGCACCCTTAACCACGTCCATCGTATGCCGGTAAAGGGGCAGAGCGCCCGTGGACTTACCGAGGCTTTCCTCGAACATAGACACAAGGTTACCCACGGACGAGCCTCTCCCATACCGCGAGGCAAGCTCCGGCCTGCTCCTCCAGGATCACCAATCCTACTGCTCTTCCCGCACAGCCGTTCCCATGCCTGAGCCCGTCGTGATCGTAGAAGAGTCCTTCGAGGTTCTCCGCGCCTTGCTTCGAGAGCAAAGCCCCGGCATCCTCACCTTCCCACAAAGGCAATAGCAGCATCCATTGATCTCTGAGCCGGTACGGGACCAACTCTGGCCTGTCGGACATCCCTGCCGCTCTCCAACTCAACGCCACGTCACCGTAGAAGAGCATGGCGTCGGGGTACGTCAGGGCTCCGGACGGCAAACTTTCGTGTTCGCAAACAGCATCGAGGAGCTCACGAGGAAGGCTTTCCCTTCTTATCCTTTCCAGCACTCCGAGAGTCTTCAAGAACCCATCGAGATCAGACCATACTCCGGGCAAGCGCGTCATCCGTAGCTCTTCGGCTCCGTTCAGGTACGCCATCGAGCGCACCAGAGGCCAGGTGTGTTGCAGGTCCACGAAGACATCCCGCTGGTCTTCGCGGCTCGTGTAGACGATCTCCTCGAAGGCCCGGTCCAGACGCGCCAGCTCGAAAGGTGACTCTGGTGGAAAGAGGCGCTCGTAGTCCGCGAAGCGTAAAGCATAAAAGGGGCCTTTGCTCACGCCGCCTCTGAGTTGCACGCCGGGCATCGTGCCGCGTAGCCCATACGCAAGCTCCACTTCCGCGCTACGCAACTCTCCGGCGAGGCTTTCAACCATCTCGCCGGGGGACGGAAGCTCTTCTCCCACCTCACCGAGTTGACGGGTGACGGCGCTTTGCACAGCGTGTACGTACAGTGACTCACGCAGGAAAATAGGCTTGGGCAGCGCGCTCTTCACGATGTCTGATAACTCGCTACGTTCGACAACGGCACGTTTCTCGACTCCGTCCGAGAACGACGAGTAGCTCGCGGCTTTCAAGATGAGCTTCGCCCTTGCTCCGTCGCCGCGCCGTCCGACCCGCCCGAACCTCTGAAGGAAAGATGATCCGGAGCACTCCTCGGTCACCAGCCCGTCGGCGCCGAAGTCCACACCCACCTCCACGGCAGAGGTCGAGACGAGCACCACGGGCACGCGCAGCCTGTCGAAGAGCGGGATCAAACCCTCACGGGCGTGGCGTGGCATGGAACCGGAGTAGAGTATGGCTAGCGGACCGTCGTCTCTCCTCTTGATCTTCCCGACGGCCCTGTGCTCGGCCTTCTCCACTACGCTCTGTCTGAGCCGCTCCCGAGCTTCCTCCCCAAACCAACTCATGAACTTCGCCACGGACAGCCTGGTCCCGCGATATGCCTCCACTGGAATTCCTTGCGCGTTGGCGAGAGACTCACCCTCCAAAACGAAGTTCCTTCGCAACTCCCTCAGAAAGTCTCTTGCAAGAGGGAAGCGGCCCAGCAAACCCTCCAACTCCGGCATCTTAGGGAGTGTCAAGCGTACGCCTTCCTCCCCTTCGTTCACCGAGAGTTCAGCCTCTACCCGTCCCTGCACTTGTCCGGCCCACGACTCCAGTGCAGACTTGATAGCTGCATAGTCCGTGACCTTGCCTTCGGGCAATTCATCCAGAACAGCGCGCTGGTCCTGCGAGAGCTTCGCTTTGAGAACATCGTATGAGGCCACGTCGCCGCGCGTAGCCTTCCATAGCTCGGACTTGAGCTCTCTCACCCTGCGCTCCAGAAGTTCTCCGTAACCTCTGGCGATCACCTCTCCGCGAACCCCGATCACGATAGACTTCCGCAGCCTGCGGACGCCGAGCGGCATATCTCCGCGCAGCGCATCCAAGGCGGGCTCTCCCAGTCCGACTCCTTCAGCGATCCTCACGGCTTCAAGAGCATCTATGGAACCGAAGGTCAGCTTGAAATTGTCCGGCACCTCTTCCAGCCTACGCGCTTCTTTTCCGGAGCCAGTTATTCCGTCGAAGGCGATATGCGCGCTGCGGGCCGAGTTGGAGACCAGCAGGACCTTCTCACAACCGGCGTCGAGGAGTTCCATAGCCCCCTGAATCAACGCCTGTGAACGCTCCACCGGGTCGTCCGCGCGTGACACTTCGAGATTTACGTCGCCGACCAGAGAGCTTCCGGAGATGGAAACGGCATCTGGGTTCAGGCCATCCAGCGTCCCGTCGTCGGGCCACGTGGCGGTGAGGACATGTACCTTCGGGGGTTCTCCAATGTAACGCTCCCGAAGAGCGCGGAGCCGATCCAGGAAAGCCGTCAGGCTCTGCGCCGGAAGTCCTGCAAAGAGGTGCGCCTCGTCCACTACGATCTCGTCGGCGAGCAGTAGTCCATAGATCAAGAGATGCGAATACTTGACGTTTTTACGCAGGAACCAGTAAACAGCGTCCGGAGTCGCTACGATGACCTTTCTCCCCAGTGCCGCAGCGACACTCGAACACGACATCCCGCCCCGTATAGTCCCCACGGCCGGTTCTTCCAGACCGTAAATCTCAGCTAGGCGATCCATGACCCGCCGCTGATCCTCCATGAGTGCGAGCGTTGGGTAGAGGAAAAGGATCCTTCGCGTCTTGCCCCGCTCCAGCTTCTCGAATAGCGGCAATGCCACGGACAGGGTCTTGCCAGAGGCCGTACCCGCCTCCAAGCGTACAGCGCGCCCGCTCAGGACCTCTCGGAAAGCTTCCGCCTGATGACACAAAGGTTCGGCCTCGTCGTTCTCTAAGAAGACTTGGAACCTGTTCATGATTTGCGAATCGGGAAAACCAACGCGGGCAACCGGCGAATTTTGCACAAGTACTTCCATCAACGTGGCGCTTCGCTATTAATCTCCACTTTTGGCGTCTCGATCTCTCATCTCTCGCACGACTGCCGAACCGCTGTAGCCGGAACCTTCTAGTCTCTTCCGGGTCTCGTCTTGAAGTCGTATCGCCCTCTGAACCTCCGGGTGGTCGGAGATGTCTCCCTTCTTGCGTCTCGGTAGCCGGTGGAGGTAGCGAAACTCCAGTTCCTCGCGGATGAAATCCGGTATGCTCTTGCCGCTTTTCCCGGCACGCTTCTCAAGCTCGGAGATCAACTCTTGCGGCAGTTCCAGGGTCAGATGGGCCACGCCTCCTCCCTTCGCTTTGTAAACATCATCATACATGCGCCCCTCACTTCGAGCACTACTCTTCGCAGATGCCAGAGTCGAGCTTGTCGGCGACCATGCGTTGCTTTTCGTCCCTGACCTCGCGGGCTGTTTATAGGTCCTTGAGGTCCAGGGCGCCGTGCTCGGCGGTGAGGCGGGAGAGCATCTTTCGGTCGGCGGTGATGAGGGGCATTTCGAGGCCCTGAGCCAGCGCCAGGAAGTAGGCGTCGTAGACGGCGAGGTCGTGCTCCAGGCTGAGGGTTACGGAGG
>JACCSM010000043.1 GCA_013698525.1 Rubrobacteraceae bacterium | reverse complement strand
CGAGATCATCGTCTTCCACAAGCTCGAGCGCGAGGACATGCGCCACATCATCGAGATCCAGATAAAGCGCCTCCGCCAGCAGCTCGTCGAGCGCGACGTAACGATCGAGTTCACCAACGAGGCCCTGAACAAGCTCGCCGAAGAGGGCTACGATCCCGCCTTCGGGGCGCGTCCTTTGAGGCGCGTGCTGCAGCGGATGATCGAAGACCCGATGAGCGAGATGATCCTGCGCGGCGAGATCCCCAACGGCTCCAAGGTCGTAATAGAGCCCAACGATATGTCCTCTGAAGACATAAACGAGGAAGAATCCATAGTCGACATCAAGGTCACTCAGCCTAAGGAGATCGTCAAGGTCGAATCTGAATAGGTAAGTCTCAAAGAGTTACACGAGGGCCGGGGCACACGCTCCGGCCCTCCCTTTTGGCGGGCTGTGGTAGTGTGTGAGCCGTTGCTGCTTCGCCTCCGTCGTAGGGTGGCCCGAAAGACTCGCGGAGGGTTCCGAGGAAGGATGGGGGCCGGCACCGAAGTAGTACGCGAAGCACGGATCAGGGAGGGATAGGGCATGGGGCTGGCCGTCAGCGGCGGTGATCGGGGGGCGGAGTACGTGCCCGCTCCTGACAGGCACTTGCGATGAGGGGCGCGAACCTCCCTCTCGAAGGGGTAACCGTCGTCTCCGTCGAACAGGCCGTAGCCGCCCCCTTCGCCACCCGCCAGCTCGCCGACCTCGGCGCAAGAGTCATAAAGGTCGAGCGCCCCGGTGCCGGGGACTTCGCCCGGGGTTACGACGAAACGGTCATTGGAATGTCCAGCCACTTCGTCTGGCTCAACCGCTCCAAAGAGTCGCTGGCCCTGGATCTGAAGCAGGACGAGGCCAAAGAGATCCTGCGCAGCCTCGTGGCCAGGGCCGACGTCTTCGTGCAGAACCTCGCCCCTGGCGCGGCCGGACGCCTCGGCTTCGGCGCAGAAGAGCTGAGGGGGGAGCACCCGCGGCTGGTGTACTGCTCCGTCTCGGGCTACGGCGGGGACGGGCCCTACGCGGAGAAGAAGGCCTACGACCTGCTCGTGCAGTGCGAGGCTGGGCTGGTTTCCATCACTGGCACCCCTGAGACGCCCTCCAAGGTCGGCATCTCCGCCGCGGACATCGCCGCGGGGATGTACGCCTACTCCGGCGTCCTCTCCGCCCTCTTCAGACGCGAGAGGACGGGCGAGGGCGCGACGCTGGAGGTCTCGATGCTGGAGGCGTTGGGAGAGTGGATGGGCTTCCCGGCGTACTTCGCCGGGTACGGTGGTGAGGAACCCCGGCGCAGCGGCGCTTCGCACGCCTCGATAGCGCCCTACGGGCCGTTCGAGTGCGGGGATGGCGAAGTCGTCTTCCTCGGGATACAGAACGAGCGCGAGTGGAAGCTGTTCTGTGAGGAAGTCCTTGGGCGCGATGGGATGGCGGAAGACGACCGCTTCGACAAGAACTCTAGGCGCGTCGAGAACCGTGACGAGCTGCACGCCCAGATAGAAAAGGTCTTCTCCGGCCACTCTTCGGAGGAAGTTATGGAGAGGCTCGAAGGGGTTGGAGTGGCCAATGCCAGGATACGCACCGTGCGGCAGTTCCTGGATCACCCCCAGCTGGAGGCGCGAAACCGCTGGCGCGAGTTCGGCTCGCCGGTGGGTTCGTTGCGCGGGCTCCTACCCCCGGCCACCCTGGACGGCGCGGAGCCTGTCATGACCCCCATCCCCGAGGTCGGGGAGCACAACGAAAAGCTCCTCGCAGAGCTTGGCTACAGGGAGACACGAGCCCTGGACTTAGAAGGAAAGTAGCATGAGTGACACCTTGATCGTGCTGCACACAGCGATCGCCAAAAGCGCGATAGTGTTGCTGATCCTGGTAGTTCGTATCGACCCGGTGATCGCACTGGTAATAGGCACTATCTACCTGGGCCTTGCGGCGGGGCTGGGATTCGAGGACACGATAGGAACCATTGCTCAGGGCTTTGGTGACATAATGGTCGAAGTAGGCTTACTCATCGGCTTTGGCGTCCTCTTGGGCTCGCGGCCCTGGCCATCGGCTCCGGGGCGTTGTTCGCGTTACAGGTAAACAGCAACTTCTTCTGGATGTTCCAGACGCTGCTAGGGGTCTCTACCCAGGGAGCTCTCAAAGCGCTCACTCTCGTAACCGCGATGGCTTCAGTAGTCTCCTTGCTCTTGATCTTGGCGCTTAGTCTCGTGGTGTAACCGCCGACCTAATAAGGCCATAAACCCAAAATCCAGTGTCTTCTCTACCCTGGAGTCTCAACTCTTGCGACTGTGTCTCTCGAACCAGTGGGAGTTCTCTGTTGTGTCCATGCCTCCAACGGCTATGCTCACGGCGAAGTCTTCCAGGTCCTGTTGCTCCGCTTCTATTTCATAGCCAAACGTGGATAGCAGGTAGGAAGCTGAGGCCGTCGCAGTGCGCTTGTTGCCGTCAACGAACGGATGGCGACGGATGATGGTCTCCATCAGGGCGGCGGCCCTCTCGAAGGTAGAGACGAAGTGCTCCTGGCCGAAAGACGCCTGCCAGGGGCGTTCGATCGCGGCGAGGAGACTCTCTTTGTCGCGCACGCCCTCGGAGCCTCCGTACTGCTCTATGGAGACCGTGTGGAAGAAGAGAACCTCGGGAAGACCGGGCTTCTTGCCGAGAGGAGGCATCTAGATCGGACGCGGAGCCTACCGCCTGGCCAGGTTCCTCATGGCCTCGTCGTACTTCTTCGTAAACCGGGCCATGAACTCCACGGCGTCCGGTGAGGGCCTGGGTGCCGACGGCTCTACCCTGATAACGTCTCCCTCAGAGGATAGCACTACATCCTGCCCGGCCCCGAGTCTCATCTCTTCCAACATTTCGGGGGGAATCGGTAGCATCACCGACCCGCCGACCTTCCTCAACGTGCGCCGCGTCTGCATCATCCAGAGCTCCCGTGTCTCACTGATATAACTAAGTATAACCCTTTGCCCGTTTGGACGGTACTGATCCCTTGTTTGCTGTACTTCTCCACCGATCCAGTACAATCGGAGTGTGGCCACGAAGACTCTCTACACCTGCTCCAACTGCGGACACACGGAGCCCAAGTGGCTCGGGCGTTGCCCTGACTGCGGGGAGTGGAGCACCTTCGTCGAGGAGG
>JACCSM010000032.1 GCA_013698525.1 Rubrobacteraceae bacterium | reverse complement strand
CGCTCCGAGCGCTACCACGGAAGAAATCTCCAGTATCGAGCGATCCTCTTGCCGCGCCGCCAACTGCAGCTCGGCAAAGATCTTCTCCAGATCGGCGGCGTCCGGCAGATCCGCCGCCTGCCGCTGTAGTTCTTGCCACGAGGTGCGCACGCTAGGGACGTTCAACGGTGGCACATCTACCGTGTCGGCCAGCACGCCTGAGGTACCCTCTAGCACGGTTAAGAGCTCCTCGAAAGATGCCACGTCTACGTCCGCCGCGAGTACGCCTGCATCCCGTAACTCCGTAACTAGCGCCTGCAGGTACACCTTCGTACCCCCTACCAGGTCGGAAGCCCCTGCCAGGAGCCACACCGGCGACCAGCCGACCGCTAGGAAGCTGCTTAGCTCGACCACGTTACCAGCCGTCTTGCGTACCAGCAGCTCTCGCACAGGCATCTCCTGGGCCGGGTAGACGCCTTTCACGCCGCCCACCAGCTCTATCGTGAGGCGCAGCAACCGCCCGACTATGGCCTGGTAGAGCTTGGATCGGCAAACCGCAACCGGAAGTACGACCTCGCTTGCCTCATATACCAACCCGCCCGTCAGCGCAGCTCCCGCTCGAGCGGTTCGCTCGGGAAGAGATGCTAGGTAGGAACGCGACCATACACGTCGGGCTCCTGTTTTTGTATCGTTCACTGTGGGACTCCTATGGTATTCGACCGCTTTCTGGCAAGCGAATAGGTCCGCTCGTGTGCGCGCACTATAAGCCTGCCCGCGAGCAGGTACATGGGGCGACGGGCCCAAATCGATTAGTCCCGTGGGCCGATTTGTGATCGCCGCGAGGCTCCAAACCGCTTTCTACTCGCAGCCTTGATCTTCTTATCGAAAGCTGCGGCAGACCCCGGTCGCATATAGAACATGGGATGATCTCCCCCGGAGATATCCTTATAGTTACTCAAGCGGCTTTGAGGAAAGGTCACGAAACCTCGCGGGGAATGCCCCAACAACACACCTGTCACCAGCGTCGGTATCCTTAACCCAAGGCCCGGTCTAGACGCACGACGGCCGTAATGAGGGACAGGTGGGTGAAGGCATGGGGGAAGTTGCCCAATGCTTCCCCAGAGTAGCCTATCTTTTCGGCATATAGCCTGAGGTGATTGGCGTAAGAGAACATCTTCTCCAAAGCGAGTCGGGCCTCCTGGAGGCGTCCAGCCCTCGTAAGGCACTCCGCCAGCCAGAAAGAGCAGACACCGAAAGCACCCGATCGTCCGCAGGACCGTCATTTGCGGACTCTCCCTCGTAGCGCTCTACGAGCACATCGTAGGTCAACTCCTTCTGCACGCGGTCGAGGGTGGCGAGCCAGCGTGGATCTGTGGGATCGACGAACTCGACCACGGGCAGGAGCAGCAGTGAGGCGTCCAGAACTTCGGAGCTGTAGTGCCTGACGAAGCTTTCCTTCTCTGGATTCCAGCCTTTGCTCATGACCTCTTCGTAGATGGCATCTCGTTGGTCGATCCAGACTTCTTCGTCGGCGGGTAGTCCCCTTTGATGCGCCAATCGTATCCCTCGATCGAGCGCTACCCAGCTCAACACCTTCGACGATACGAAGTGTTCGCGAGAGTCTCGAACATCCCACATCCCTGCGTCAGGCTGGTGCCAGGTCTGGCTCAGCCAACCCAGGAGGCTTCGCAGGCTCTGCCAGACTTCGTAATCCAGGGGAGCACCATATTTATTGTACAAGTAGACCGCGTCATGGACGGCGCCGTAGAGAACGAGCTGTAGCTGGTTGTAGATCCCATTACCCACTCGTACCGGGCTCGAGTCGAGATAGCCGGAAAGATGGTGCAGCTCTTCCTTATCAAGTTCCTCGTAGATGCTGACAGTGCTGCTTGGCGCACATTTTGCCCTACTAGACCGTGACCGGCAAAGACCATTTGTCAGGTTCAAGAGCACTGTTGCACCGTCTTGCGTTCGCGGTGGTGTCAGAGTGGTGTCAAAGTTGCCCTCGCGGCCGTAGCCCGCGC
>JACCSM010000024.1 GCA_013698525.1 Rubrobacteraceae bacterium | reverse complement strand
TCGCTCGGCTGGGTCTTGCTCAAGGGCTACGACGCCGAGCCCCTCGCGGTGTCGGCCGGCTCGGTGGAGAGCGCCGGAGCTGCTCGTGGGATGGCGAGGTCCGTTAGCCGGACCACGAGCAGGGTGTAGGGAGCGCGTTCCGGTACGTCTGGCGTAAAGGCCGCCAAGGAGAAAGAGCTCCTGAAAGCGATCCGGCGCGAGGGTCGGGTCACGGTCGTGGGGGCTGCCATAGAGACCTCGCTGTCGGTCGAAGCGCCAGGGCCGTGGCCGTCTAAATCCACGATCGGGGAGAGGAGATGTACAACACGCCTTACCACGCTGGACCCCCAGAAGACCAGCACTTTGTTTCTATTGGGGATGTTGCACAAATCCTCCGAAGGCGGTTGTGGATGATCATCCTGGTCCCGCTCGTTATAACGGGCACCACCGTAGCGGTTAGTCTCTTACGAACACCCCTCTACGAGGCTTCCGCCACAATGCTGGTGGGCCAAGAGCAGGGGAAGGGCGACAGCCCGGCAAGAGTGGAGGAACTTCAAGCACTTACCCTATCGGCTGTGGATATCATCACCACCCGCCCGGTAGCCGAAGAAGCCACCTCAGGGTTGGGACTAGCGATCGACCCTGAGGCTGTGCTTGAGAACCTCAGCGCCGAGCAGACAGAAAGCGGCCAGTTAATCGAACTGACCTACACAGATACCGATGCGGAGAGGTCCCAACGGGTCGTCGATGCGGTGGGCGAGGTGGCTTCGGAGGAGATCTCAGCGCAACCGATGAGCGCCCACGACATAAAGGCCACTGTGGTAGAGGCCGCAAGCGTTCCCAGCACACCGGAAGAGCCCGACCCCTTGAGGAATGGCATCCTGGCGGCCGTGATGGGCACCATGCTCGGCTTTGGCCTGGCGTTCCTGATGGAGGTACTTGAGCCAAGTGGCAAGCCGAGAGGTAAAATGGAGTGAATCCCATTCATGTACATCTCGGCCGAACCTCGTGGAAGGAGTTTTCTAAGAGGCTCGTCAAGAATAATGGTTTAGTTGTGCAACTCGGCGAGGTTGAGGAGATTCACGCTCTAGGGAAAGGGGGTTGTGCCTAGGAGGAAGCGCATCATGGTGTTGGTATAGGAACGATCTCTCTCTGTAAGGAAAAGACTAGGGATGAAAGGGAGGAGTATCTCCATGAGACTACGTGCACTACTGATCTTGGCGACGACGTTGCTGGGGGTGATGGCGATAAGCGGGGCGGCGCTGGCCGTGACCAAGACCTGCTCCAACAACCCCTGCGTTGGCACCAACGGGCCCGACAGGCTCATTGGCACAGACGCCATGAACGAGATCCGCGGGCTCGCCGGCCCGGACTACATCGCCGGCAAGCCAAGGGCCGACGATCTCTACGGCAACCGGGGCCAAGACGAGGTGCGCGCCGGCAACGGCAGGGACCGCGTGTTCGGCGGCCGGGGCCGGGATGCGCTCTACGGCGGCGGTGGCAACGACACGATGAACGCCCGAGACGGTTACGAAGATAACGTCAACTGCGGCCTGGGCATCGACACGGCCTACGTAGACAAGCTCGACCGCGTCAACGAGGACTGCGAAAACGTCTTCGTCGGCGGTGGTGGCCCAGGGCCCAACCCGGTCGTCGTGGACAAGGTCTCCGGGAACGGGGAGCTGGGGAGCGAGTACGGCAATCCGCGGTTGTGGGTATACGCCAAGTCCACGGGGACCAACCCCGACGATGCGCAGGGTAGGTTCTCCATAACCTATCCCGGCGATCCGGACGTTGCACGTGACAACACCGAGGTCGGGGGGACCATCCTTTGCTTGGCCGTTAGCGGCGGCAACGAGGCTCAGCTGGTCGGTCGGATCGGGTCGGCGAGCGGGCCGAGGGCAGAGAACGGCACCTTCGAGAAGGGTGAATACGTTCGGATAGGGGTCCTGGACGCCGGCGACAACGACAAGGCCAACTTCTCGCCGGGCGAGGATACGTTCGCGTCGTGCAACGGCGCGCCCCCGAACCTGGAAGTCGTGGAGGGCAACTTCGTCGTTGAGGAGGACGTCTAGAGCGGCCACCATGAAGGGAGGAGGAGTAAGGCACGTGTGAGGCCGCTCCTCGCATTCTTGGAGGCGGCCGAGCGGCAGGACTATTGCCTTAGACGACGGACGGGGGACTCCAAGGCGAGTCCCCCGTCCGTCGCGTTGCTGCCGGTGTCTCCTTCGCCAGACCGGCCCTTCTTATTGACCATATACCGTTCCGCTTTGTTGAGGGGTAGCTCCACATCGAACCGTGGTCAGGCCGCACGTTCTGCCTCCAACAGCCATCGCGGCCTCCTCCCGCGCCATCTGGGCAACTCTGCGGGCGGCACTGGAAAGGTCAACAACTCCTCCATCGACCAGCGATGGTCCGTCAAACCAGCCGCCATCGCTGGGGTGCGCTCCTCTCCGAGAGTACGATGCGCCCACACGAAGTTGTAGCAAGTGCCTACCAGCCACATCCCAACTTCCAGTGTGCAGAGCTTATGTACTCCGACACGAGTTCGGCGCACCAGTGGGGCTAGCCGCGAACGGAAGGTGGCGTTCAGCCTTTCGATGTAGGAGGTGTTTATCAAAGCCTCCGCCGAGTGCTGGGTCTGCTCGATTCGGGCTTGCACTGCGCTCTTGGCACCATGGATGACCTCTCGCACAATCTCCACAACACGCCTACGCTCGTAGCGCTTCTTGGCTCGGGCGACCATCACCGTGGCGGCCACAACCAGCTTCGGGCGGCCCCTTCTTCCGGTACGTAGTGGCTCTCTAAAGAGCTTCAGGGCCTGGCGGGCGTAGCTTGAGAGCCCGTCGCGGTTACCAGCAAGACCTTCTCTACGGAGCCGCACGCTCGCACCCGCCAGAGCAGCCCTCGGATCAGTTCGCGGTCGCGGTGGGCACTTACCACCCCGCCCAGCCACAGCCTGCTTCTCACCTCCAGGGCCGAGGCCAACCAGTAGATCGCGCCAACCGCCTTTACGCGGATCTCGTCGGCTTGGACCTGCAAAAGCAGCACCCTCCCAGCCTCTACGAGGTGCTCGTGGAGCAGCCTGCACTGAAAACCTGCTTCCCTCTGCCAGCGGGCGACAGTGCGCTCCTCCAGGCCGAAGGCAGCGACGATGGCTTGCACCGGGCAGCCGTAGGCCAGCAACGTCAGAACCGCAATCACCAACCACTTGGGCTTGTGTATCCGGTAGAGGGCGGTGCCTTTGGTCTCGGTGAAGGTCCGCCCGCAACGCTTGCAGCGATAGCGACGCTCTTTTTGGCTATGGATCAGGACGTGTCCCTCGCCCTTGCGTCCGTATGCTCGGCAGCCCTTGTTGTGGCAAAATTGCTTGTGCGGGTCCATGGCGGCATCCCTTTTGTTGCTGACGTTAGACACCAGCAAGGGTGCCTCAAGACCCGCTTGTTTTTCAACTCAGCCCTCATCCACGGTTCCCTGGGGTGCTACCCATCACGGGCAAATGGACAGGAAGGAAAATTATGATCTCCGCAAACGGATTGTTGAAGGGATCCTCGCCACTAGCGAAGGCGGATTCACTGAGGGGCGGTTCGTTCAAGACCCTCCGTAGCCTGCTTGCGGAGACGCCCGGTCTGCCACCAGGCGACGGGGGAACGCTCGCCGCCACGGCGGTCGCGCCATAGATCCGCACCAAACGGTCGGCGTTCTCGGGCACGAGTTGCAGAGCGGCCAGCTTGGCCGCCAGATCTAGCGGATCAAAAGCAGATATGACGTTCTAAAGCTCCGAAAGCTCCGACGATGTCGCACCGAACATTGGACTCTATTGTACCGCGGAGGACGTATCCCCCGGACCCCGCTCGACGATCCTTGAACCACTACGAGAACGCCGTTCTCAGAGTCATGGTTCGCTACTCGGACCAACGACTCTAGATGCCATCAGGAGCACTCATCGACACCACCCGGTTTGGTGACACCCTTGACGACAACCCCGTGTGGGACGAGGAGGATCGGGGGGGTTCGGGGTCGGCGGCCGATCTAGAAATCCCCGCTAATGGGGCGTATAGGGGTCCCATGGGGAGCCACGCGTGGTATCCTTCTCGGACTTAAAATTCGGTGGGTTTAAGCCCGTGCGGTCGTGTATGCGATCCAGAACTCGCGGGCGAGGGATTCCGGCCTCGAAGAAGTGGGGAGCGGGAGAGCCTATCCGCAGGTCGAGCATCGTGAGCCGCGCAGCCAGCGGTCGTCGCGTCCCCGCTTACCGCATATCCGACCATAACCGCGACCATAACCCAGTGGGGGTCGAGGGGGGTCCAGGAGGGCCAAGGAAAAGCGCCTAAAAGCAAAAGCCCCGCAAAACGGGGCTTTCGGGGGGCTGCCGGACCAGGATTCGAACCTGGACTAAGTGATTCAGAGTCACTCGTGCTGCCGTTACACCATCCGGCAATGTAACGGCGGATATTGTAACGCTTTATGTAGTCTCCGTCGAGGTCTGTCCTGTGGTCTCGGCTACTCCGCCGGCCTCCAGGGCGCGTAGGATCTTGACTCTCTCCTCTATGGGCGGGTGGGTGGAGAAGAGGCCCTTGGAACGCTTCTCGAACTTCTTTATAGGGTTGGCGATGTAGAGGTGGGCCGTCGCACGGTTGGCCACCTCGAGGACCTCCCTGTCGCCACCGATCTTCTGCAGTGCGTCTGCAAGCCCCTTGGGGTTGCGGGCGAGCCTGACGGCCGTGGCGTCGGCGAGGAACTCGCGCTGGCGGCTTATGGAGAGCTGTAGAAGTCGGGCGAACAGGGGCGCGAGGATGGCGAGGACGACGGCGATGATGACCATGATGATCTGCAACTGCCCACCTCCGCCGTCTCCACCTCGACGCCCTCCTCCCCTACCACCGCTGAACCAGAGGCCGCGCAGGAAGAAATCGGAGATCAGGACCGTCGTGCCTACCAGGATGCCGACGAGCATAGAGTAGCGAATGTCGAAGTTGGCGACGTGGGACATCTCGTGCGCCATAACACCCTGCAGTTCGTCGCGGTCGAGCTTTTCGAGGAGGCCACTTGTGACGGCGACGGTGGCATGCTCGGGGTCGCGGCCCGTGGCGAAGGCGTTCGGGGCGCTGTCGTCGACGATGTAGACCTTCGGCATCGGGAGACCCGAGGCTATGGACATCTCCTCGACCACGTTGAAGAGTACGGGGGCATCATCGTGTGTGATCTCCCTGGCCCGCGAGGCGGCGAGGACCATCTTGTCACCAGCGAAGTAGCTGATGAGACCGCAGACCACCCCAACTACCAGGGCCAGGGCGAGGCCGAAGAGGGCGCGTGTGGGGTCACCGAGCCAGGCGAACCCGATGATGTAGCCGAAGATGGTGATGAAGGCGAGAAATACGGCTATGAGCAGCAGGCTGTTACGCCTGTTTCTGGCGATGCGCTCCCTGAAAGTGCCCTGGTCCCTACCTTCCATGGTCCTAGTCGTATGAGACCGTCACGGACTCCCGCTCGGGACCCTGGGCCTCGAAGTATTCCTTCTCGGTGAAGCCCATGGAACGGGCGAAGATGACCGCAGGGAAGCTCTGTATCTTGGTGTTGTAGGACTGGACAGAGTCGTTATAGTGCTGCCTAGCGAAGGAGATCTTGTTCTCCGTAGATGAGAGCTCCTCCTGGAAGTCCAAGAGCACCGTATTGGATCGGAGGTCGGGGTAATTCTCGGCAACCGCGAACAGGTTCCCGATGGCTCCGGAGAGACGGGCCTCGGACTGGGCCTGCTGGCCCGGAGACTGGGGCTGCATAGCCTGGGAGCGGGCCTGCGTTATCTGCGTAAGCACGTCCTGCTCCTGACGGAAGTACTTCTTCACGCCTTCGAGGAGGTTCGGGATCAGGTCGTACCGCCGCTTGAGTTGCACGTCTATCTGCCTGTAAGACTCCTCGACCTCATTACGTCGCCGCACGAGCCCGTTGTAGGTGACGATGGCGAAGATCACGAGTATCGCCACGATCACGACCAGTACGATCAACAAAACAATACCCATCCAAAACCTCCGCGACTAGGATGCCAGAAGCATTATATCCCCCCGAGGTACCCTACGGCCCGATAAACTCGATCCTGTTCCCGAAAGGGTCCTCACTATAGAACTTTCGCCGCGGCGCCAGAGCCCCGTCCCACCGCACCGCATAACCACCCTCCCCGAGCCTCAGCGCCAGACGGTCCAGCGCCACGCACACGAACGCCGGATGCGCCTTACCATTAGGCTGAAACGGCTCCTCGACCCCGAGATAGACCTGCCGCCCATCCGTCAACCCGAACCACACCCCGCCCCTCCCTGTAAGGACCGCGGGCTTCTCCAGCTCCACCAGTCCGAGCAGCCCGCCGAAGTAAACCCGCGCCCGCTCCTCTCCGGCGCACGGCATCGCGAGCTGCACGTGATCCAGACCCTCCAGCATCCAACGACCTCCCCAGGGAGTTTCCTGTAGCCTGACCTTACCAGACGCCGCGACAGAGGAGCACCGTGCCGGAATACGATCCACTATCCGACCTCTACGACCTCGAATACATCCACGACTACGACCTCCCGTTCTGGCTCTCCCTCGCCGACAGCGAGACCGGTCCCGTCATCGAATGGGGCGCAGGTACAGGCCGCCTCGCCGCCCCGCTTGCCGCAGCCGGCCACGACGTGACCGCTGTCGAACTATCCAGGGACA
>JACCSM010000021.1 GCA_013698525.1 Rubrobacteraceae bacterium | reverse complement strand
GTCCCTGGGCGCTCTGATCCGCGACGGACGGTTCGGGATCGTTAACCCGTGGGCCGACACCGGCGCCGTCGAGACCGATGGCGAGGCCGAGGAGTGGGAGCAGAGCACGGAGGACCTCGATGTGGGCGAGCTCGACCGGCTCGCCCCCAGGAGGCTGCGCGACACCGGCGGGCTCTACGAGCAGCCGCTCCCCCAGGCCGACCTGGTGGCCGAGCCCTCCGCCCAGGAGGAGATCGACTCGGTCGCCTGAGCGGCCATGCACGGGGCGGGCGAGATCTCGCCCGCCCCGGCTGTGCCATAGCCAAAGAACGAAGGAGACAACGATGATGGAGACGAAGGCCGACCTCTGGGCGGTCGACGCGGACCTCCGCGTCATAACGACGAACCCGATCACCCGTAAGGGAGACGGAGCGGCCGTCATGGGCCGCGGCTGCGCCAGGGAGGCGAAGCAGCGGATAGCCGACCTGGAGAGACCGCGACGCTCCTATGTTTGTCAATGGGGCTGGAGAGCCGTTTCCGATCCTTCTCTCGCACCTATGCGTAGCTGGCCAGATCCTCCTCTCCCGGGATTATCTCGGGCCGGGTAACGATGAGCGCCCGGTAGACTTCCCTGGCAATGTAGCGCTTTAAGCAGCGGATGATCTCGCGCTTGGACTTGCCCTCCGTAGTGCGCCTGGCGACGTAGGTCTGAGTCTGGAGGTCACGTCTCATGCGGTTGAGCGCGACCATGTACAGCGCCCGGTTGGCTTCCCTGTTGCCGTGAGGGTTGAGGCGGTGACGCACGGTCTTGCCCGAGGAAGCCTCTATGGGCGCCGCGCCGCACAAGTTGGCGAAGGCGGCTTCGCTGCGCAACCGCTTGGGATTGTCCCCAGCGACGATCATAAGCGTCGCCGCCGTGTCGGGTCCTACCCCTTCTAGCGCCACGAGCTCCGGAGAAGCTTCCTTCACGAGCCGTTCGATCTGCTCTTCGAGGCCAGAAACCTCTTCCGAGAGCTGCCGGTAGCGACGAGCCACGGAGCGCAGCGCGAACTTCGTCGCCGCGGTCGGGTCAGCAAGTTCCGGTCCGCACCGGAAGCGTGAAGCCTTCTGGACCAGCTTCTTTGCCGGGAGTCCACGAAGGTCCGCCCGGAGCTGCTCTGGAGCGGTCATCACCAACGCATGGAGCTGGTTAGCCGCCTGTGTCCTGGCCTTCACCGCCGAGCGGCGAGCCACCTTCAGGGCGCGGAGCATCTCCACCTGTCCATCACCGGCTTTCGGCTCCCCGGTCGCATCACCAGAAAGAACAGCTCTTGCTGCAGCTTCGGCGTCAGCGGCATCGTACTTGCCATGCCGGCGGCGGTGCTGACGGCTCGTGCGGTTGACCTCGACCACGCGCACTCCCCAGGATCTCAAAAAGCGTGAGAGTCCGGCCCCAAAGCTGCCTGTTCCCTCGACCCCGACACAGGACAACTCTCCAAGATTCAGAGCCCACTCCAGCATACTCCGGTAGCCAGTGACCTCGTTGGGCACCACCACCTCTCCGAGGCGACGTCCCAGGTGATCCAGGGCCACCCCGACGTGGGCGTCGGCGTGGGTGTCCACACCAACGGTAACCGACACACCCAACTCCATGACCTCTCCTTCCTCAAAGCCCTTTCCTGATGCGCCTTGTGGTCGAGAGATGGCGGACAAAGCTGTGATGAGCCCTCCCATTCGGGAGGCGTGCTCCTATGAGGTCACGCACGGCCCCGACCGTGGCGCCGCGGCGGGCCGCCGGACCGATCGACTGGTCGAGGTCAAGGCACGAAATGGCCACCAATAATTCGGGTCAGATCGGTTGGCGAACCCGTCGCGAACACCATAGTCTTATTCTCACAGCCATTAATTCTCCGGCGTATGCCGCCAGCTCGGTGAAGGACCACCCCCGCGCGTGGCATTCTTTCGCTCTGGCAAATTGCCAGATATGGGGGCACGGATAAGCGTAACCTGACGGAGAAAGGTAGACCCGACCGACGAGTGGGAGCGACTCGCACTACTGTGCAAGTGGCCGGAGCAGTTGGCCTACGAGGATATTCCCCTGGTGCTATGCGGCACTTCTGGGATCCGGGCTATGACACCCGATTCCCCGAAAGCGAGCAAAGAGACCAGATTCTCTTCGACTGGAGATGCCGCCTGCATAGCTATGGGCTGCGCGTAGTAAGTCAGGGTGGCGAAAGCGCCGAGCCCATTGCAAGGGCGACTATCGCCCCTAAGGCTTTCACGGGTTCGCCTCCAAACATCCGGCCCAAAGGAACATTGCCACCCACTGACTTTGGTTACACCTTCTACAGCATCCGCCCCACGTGGAGGCGGCTCCAAAGTCTCCCCTTGCGTTGTCCCGTTCGCATTGAAGCCACTGTTGCGATCGCGCCCGCACATGCTTTTACGCCGGTTACCACAAGGCCCGGACTTGACTCCGTAGGACAGGAATGAGTCCGTCGCGCTCCCGGCCAAATCGTCAATCCGGTGAATCGTCCTGACTTCGCACGATGAGGACGGAGCCGTGAGCATGACGGACCACCGAATCGGAGACGCTGCCCATCAAGGCGCGTCTTACCCCGCCCAGGCCCCGGCTTCCCATCACGATCAAACCC
>JACCSM010000014.1 GCA_013698525.1 Rubrobacteraceae bacterium | reverse complement strand
AAATCGGCCTCCTCGTAAGCCCCGACACTCTCCTGAACCGTATCCGAGGGGCTTTTCATGAGGACGCCGGGGATGTGCGCGTTGTTGGCGTGGACGACTTCGGTTTTCGCAGAGGCAACGGCTCCGCCACGATCATGGTGGACCTCGAACGCCACAAGATAGTGGACATACTCGAAGGGCACTCAACGGAGCTAATAGCGCGGTGGCTCGGGCAGCGTCCCTCAGCCTGGAGGTGGTCGCTCGCGACCGCTCGAACGTCTGCCGGGAAGGTATCGACGCTGGTGCTCCGAAGGCGAGGCAGGTCGCCGACCGCTGGCACCTACTTCACAACCTCACCCAGGTTTTGGAGAATTTCCTGTTAACCAAACGGACGGAGTTGAAGCAGGCGGCGATGCCCGAGGAGATCACGCCTGGGGTGCTGGGGACTTCAGAGCCTGGCAAGGAGGACCGTGTTCAGAGCACGGAGATTCCCGACAAACGCCCCTACGAGAGCATCGAGGGACCGGCCAGACAACGCCACGAACGTCTTGTCGAGCAGTGGAAGGAGATCCGCAAGCTGCACTTGGCGGGCGCAAAGGTCAAGGACATCTCCGAATGGACCGGCACCAGCCGTAGCACTGTCTACCGCTACCGAGAGCTCGCTGAACCTCCGCCTCGACCCGTACATGGCAGGAAGAAGAGTGTCCTCGATCCGTGGGTGCCCTTCCTGGTTGCACGCTGGAACGAAGGCTGCCACAACGCCAAGCGGCTCTACTATGAGATACGGGATCAGGGCTACTCTCACAGCATAGACATAGTGACCAAGCTGCTCTCGGACTTTCGTTATACAGAAGAGCAGGGTAAGAAGCTCCGGGTTCCCAGGGCGCCCAAAGCGAAGAAGGGTAGCATTGCCGGAGGGTCTCCCACGGCCAGGAACGTGGCCGCACTGTTCATGCGCCGAGAGGAGAAGCTAGACGAGGAGCAGAAGCAGTACCTGGATAGATTGTGCGCCTCCGATGGGGCTCTGGACGATGCACGCCGGCTAACGCGGGAGTTCTCGAAGATGGTCAGAGAGCACGAAGGCAAGAAGCTGGACGGATGGCTCACCGAGGCCACCTCTTCGGAGGCTGAGGTGATGAGAAAGTTCGCCGCCGGACTAAAGAAGGACCTCTTGGCGGTAAGAGCAGGACTAACGGAGAGTTGGAGCACCGGACCCGTGGAGGGATTCATCCATAAGATAAAGCTCATCAAGCGCCAGGGCTACGGTCGAGCAAACCTCGACCTGTTGAGGGCCAGAGCTTTGGCAACCTGAAGACCGCTTCGGAGGGTGGAATAGCGGAAGATAATCTTCTTCACCTAGAGTTCGGGAGAGCCGGTAAAACTCGGTATCTGCAATCCGATGCGCATGCGCTGCTCCTCCATTCGACCGTGTACACAGACCGTCCACCCTCCAGATCCTCCAATATCGTAACCCAAGAACCCGACCGGTGATCCCAACCTCTACGGCTACACCCGCGGCTCCGTCGCCCTCTGGTACGCTTTGGACTACGTTCTCGGAGCCACGCATGACCAAAACGAAGCCAGGGCGGATCATCCCGCGCGAAGTCCTCTTCGGCAACCCGGAGCGGACGCAGCCCCTCATCTCCCCCGACGCCACGCGCCTCGCCTACCTCTCTCCCGTGGATGGTGTCCTGAACGCGTGGGTGGGCAGCGTCGGCGGCGATGACTTCCAACCGGTCACGGAGGACCACGAACGCGGCATCCGACTCTACTTCTGGGCCGAGGACGACCGCCACATCCTGTATTTGCAGGACGCCGGCGGCGACGAGAACTGGCGACTGTACTCCGTGGACCCTTGACGCCGGAAGCCGTGGCTTGCGAAAAGTTCCTTCCGCAAGCCACTCCAGAACCCGGCAAGACTACGAGGCGACCCTGTCCGGGTTGTTGAGGCGCCAGATCCTGGTCGCTTCCGTGCGGTTCTTTACCCCCAGGGTCTTGTAGGCGGTCCTCAGATACTGCTTCACAGTCGATTCGGATAGAAAGACCCGTTTCGCTATCTGCGCGTTCGGAAGTCCTCCGGCGACCAGCTCCA
>JACCSM010000003.1 GCA_013698525.1 Rubrobacteraceae bacterium | reverse complement strand
TATTCTATGCTGCGCCTAGCGATACGCAAGGCCTATTGAGGATATTAGCCTGTCGGCTACCCCTCTAAGATTCGAGCATCCACTATAGGCCAGTTTACGGACAAACACGCCGCATGGATCACTTTTGGTCTTTGAAACGGGGTCAGATTGTCAACGAATTTACATAAAGGCGAAACATGACGAAATGCGTCACTTTCTTTGGAAGCCGTCAGGATCGGCTTGCCGTGAGGCGTTTGTTCTTCGGATGGAGAGCCCCGAGGGTCTGTGGCGCCGTCGGAGTACTATGCGGAGTGCAGGTGAAGGGCACCTTACCCATTGGACGCCGATAATTGGAGCTTGGCGTAACTCACAAGCGTCGGCAAAGGTGCTCCTGGTTCGATTCTTCCGGTGTGTCGCCATCAGGCTAAGAAACCAGCGCGGATGCGTTAGGGGACTTGATGAGGGCTGCAATAACAACATGGTCCCGAAGGAAACGATGGGAACCGGGGAAGAGATCTTCGCACGGAATCCGGATCGGCGAGGACCGACGAGCCCTTATCCGTCGAGTTTCTTGATGGTACGCTCCACGTACTCGTAGAGTTGTCGCACGGAGCTCCGGTAAGCAGCCATGGTGTGCCCGTAGGGATCCGGGATACCCTCTCTGTCCGGCTTGCCGGTCGCGTACTCCCGCAGAGTATAGATTTTGCCGGACGGGTTTTCATAGAGCCGCCCGAGTGCCGCGACGTGCCGCGGGCTCATGGCGAGCACCAGCTCGGATTCTTCGAGCATTGCCTCATCTACCTGCCGCGCGCGGTGGATCTCCGGGCAGATGCCCACCTCTCCCAGGACCGCAACGGCGTTCGGGGCCATGGGGTTGCTCTCGAGTGCCGCGGTACCCGCGCTCTGAGCCCGGAAGGGCAGACCTTTTTCTTTGGCCAAAGCGTTAAAGATGACCTCGGCCATCGGGCTGCGGCAGATGTTGGCCGTGCAGACGAAGAGGACCTTCTTCGCTTGTTCTGACTCCGGGCTCTCCTCTGCAGAGTGCACGGTTCGATCCAGGCCGGCAGAAGAAGACTCTCGCCGCGGCTGCCGGCTGCCGGACAGTCTTTTCAGAACACGCTTCATGCGCGTGCATTATAGAACCATAGAACCTCCTCAGCGTGACCAGACTCCAGACAGTTTCTTCCTCGATGGCAGGACAACCCGGACACTATTTAGGGAGAGTCAGCCGTTTCCACAGGGCTCTGGATGCCTCTCGTAGATCCTCCACCAACTGTTGCTGGGGCCATGCATTCTCCTTCTGGGCATCCCTGAGCTTCTTGCGCTCCTGTTCCAGCTCCTCGAACTTCCGCTTGGCACTCTCATGCGTGTCTGTTCTTCCCGCTCTCGGCGAGTCTGGCGTTGGGTCTTCAGGTGTGCCGCTCGCTCCCGTTCGATCTCTTCCATCAGCTCCCTGTATTTCTGTCGCATCTGCAGTATGCCCTGCCCCAGTTCCTCCGCTCGCCACTGGGCTTCCCCAGACGCTGCTCTCGCTCCCTTTCCAGTGGCTCGGCCAAGCCATTTTGCGTTCTCGCTCCAGCTCCGCTGGACGCTCCCGCTCTGCGCGTTCGGCCCTTTGTTGAATCGTCCAGCGCTCCTGTCGTTCGCGCTTCAACTCCTCTTCCAGGCTTCGATATTCTTCCTATAAGAACGTCAGGCGATCGCGCTCCTCGCGCAGGTACTCCATGCGATCCTCAGCCAGTCCAGCTGATCGCCTGACGCTTCGCAGGGTGACTAATGAGATCTCAGCGATCTCAAGTCCGCGGTATTCGCAACAGCCGGCATCCGGGCTCGCGTCGAGCAGAGAGGCCGAGCGTCCGGGGGTCGTAACGATCGACTGCCCAAGCCCGCTGATCTCCGCCGAGTTCACTCGGGCGCTGGAACGAGCCGGAGTCTGATACCGGCAACGACTACCGACTGCGGACGCCGGAACCGTGGTGCTCTGCAGAGGATGCGGAAGAAGTCTCCAGGAAGGTGAAGCAAGCCCGAGAGGTCAACAACGATGCCCCGATCCTGATCTTTGGTCCTGGCGCGGAACTCTCCTCGCCCGCCCGGGCGGCCCCGGGCGGCCTTTCGGGCCGGAGCCCGCAGTTTCGTTTACGCCGGGATAAGACCCGAGCAGGTGGCCCGCGCCGTCAAGGTCGCCGCCGAAGGAGAGCTCGTCGCGCCGTGAGAGCCACTCGGACAGCTTGTGGCTGACGAAGATACTGGGTCTCGTCGTCAAAGGGTTGGGCAACTCGCAGATAGCAAAAGCCTTTACCTTTCCGAGTCCACCATAACGCAGCAGCAAGCCTCTCGGCGTGAGAGGAACTACATCCAGGCTGCTCGCCTCTTTCCCAGGCTGCTCGCCTCTTTCTCAAGGCCGGTGGACACCGGGAAGATTGTGAGGACGGGAAAACGGTTCAACAAGTACCGGCAGAGTCCGCAGGTACTGCTGTTCTCTCCCAAAAAGTTGTCC
>JACCSM010000618.1 GCA_013698525.1 Rubrobacteraceae bacterium | reverse complement strand
GCAAGGTCGTCGAGCCAGAGGGGTTGCTCGGAGCCTACGAGCTTGCCGAGAGGGTAAGCCGAGTTTTCGATTGTCCTCATTACGAGCATCTGTCCGTTCCCCGGAAGGTCGCTTGATCATGCACTAGCTGGGAGGAGGTAGCCGGGCTGTCGAACAGCGGCGGAGCAACAAAGCTTCGTCCTTGGGGAGAGGAGGGCGCGGATGCAGCCTCACACCAAACACTGCCATGCGAGACTAGTGCTTCATTTATCTTCTCGCCTGCTCCTTCGCAAGTCGTGGGGGAGGTGTAGAGGGTGAACCCGGAGCGCCTCGACGAGCCGGCCCACGCCTCTTGGCACGCGGAACGGCGCATCTTGTTGGCGGTGGTCGCAGGCCTATTGGTGGGGTTTCTTCCGCTACTCTTCCTCCACGCAAAAACTGCTTCGGCGGTTACGCCGCCGGGCTTCAGGGACACGCTCGTTGCGAGCGTCGGCTCCTCGACGACGGGGCTGACCTTCACGCCCGACGGACGCATGCTAGTACTCGTCAAAACGGGCCAGGTGCGCGTGTACAAGGACGGGAGGTTGTTACAGACCCCGGCGCTGGACATCTCCCCAAGGACCTGTCCCGGTCACGAGCGGGGGTTGCTGGGTGCGGCGGTCGACCCGGGCTTTGGGACCGCCGGCCACAACTACGTCTACCTCTATTACACGTTCAAAAAATTCGGCGAGTGCCCGTCCGAGCAGCCGGCCAATTCCAACAACCCGGTTAACCGGGTATCGCGCTTCGTCATGTCCGGCGATACGATCGATCCTTCGAGCGAGGAGGTGTTGATCGACAACATCCCTTCTCCGACCGGTAACCACAATTCCGGTGATCTGAGCTTCGGTAAAGACGGCTACCTCTACGTGAGTGTCGGAGACGGGCAATGCGACTACGCGGGCGACTCAGGCTGCTCCGGCCAGAACGATGCCTCCCGCGACCCACACATCCTTCTGGGCAAGATCCTGCGCATAACCCCCACCGGCGGCATCCCTGCCACCAACCCTTATACCGGCACCGACAGCGCCCGCTGCAACCTCACCGGGCGCACCGACCCCGGCAAGAAGTGCCGGGAGACGTTCGCCTCTGGGTTGCGCAACCCCTTCCGCTTCGCCTTCGACCAGGACGCCTCGGGCACGCGCTTCTTTATCGGTGACGTCGGCCAGGGCGCCTGGGAGGAGGTTGACCAAGGCAAGGCAGGTGCTGACTACGGCTGGAACCTGTGCGAGGGGGCCCACGACAACCCGGCCCGCCCAGGTTCTGTAGACTGCACCGCCGCGCGCTACACGCCCCCGATTCATGAGTACAGCCATGGAACCGGCTGCTCCGCGATCACCGGCGGAGCGTTCGTGCCAAACGGCGCCTGGACCGCCGAGTACGACAACTCCTACCTTTATGGCGACTACGTGTGTAACAAGATCTTCGAGCTCAAGCCCAAAAGTGGGGGCGGCTTTAGGCAAATCGAGTTCGCGAGTGGGCTGGGTCAAAATGGGCCAGTCGACATGGCTTTTGGACCCTACGGCGCGGGCCAAGCCCTCTACTACACGACCAACGCCACCGGTGGGGAAGAAGTGCGCCGCATCGCCCACACCGCCAACGCCAACCGGGCTCCGACCGCAGCCGTGACGGCGAACCCTACCTCCGGTCCCTCACCCCTCACAGTCGACTTCGACGGCTCAGGTAGCAGCGACCCGGACTCAGGCGATACGCTGACGAGCTACCTCTGGGACTTCGGCGACGGTTCCCCAACCCAGACGACCACCACACCAACGACTAGCCACACCTTCTCGACAAATGGGACCTACACCGCCTCGTTGCACGTTAAAGACAACCACGGTGCCCTCTCAGAGGCGGCCACCGTCCGCATCGACGCTGGCAACGAGGCACCCACGCCGGTGATAGAGTCACCCTCCGCGAACCTGCTCTTCAGGGTGGGCCAACAGATCACCCTGAGCGGCAGCGCCACAGACCCTCAGGACGGCCAGCTGGCGGGCAGCCCATTCAGGTGGGAGGTTCTCCAACACCACACCGCGCCCAACCCTCACACGCACCCCTACTTTTCGCAGGCTGGCAACAACCTGACGATCACCGCCCCGATGCCTGAGGATCTCTCCTCGACCGGTGCTGGCAACTACCTGGAGATGAGGCTCACGGCAACAGACTCCAACGGCCTCTCCAAGACGGTAACCCGAGATGTGCAACCCAACCGGGTGGAGATCTCGTTCGCGAGCGACCCGAGCGGCCTGTCGGTGCTCATAAACGGCGAGACGTTCACAACACCCAAGACGCTACTCTCGTGGGAGGGCTACAGGCTGAATGTAAACACCCCCTCACCCCAGACGCTCTCTGGGAAGACATACGTGTTCTCTTCATGGTCCGACGGTAAAGGACAGCAACATGACATCATAACGGGTGCAGTGCCCAGCTCGTACACGGCCACCTTCAAGGCCTGCACCAAGAGTGGAACCTCAGCAGGGGAGACCCTTACCGGCACCTCAGGAGAGGACGTGATCTGCGGCATGGGAGGCAACGACACCATCGAGGGCATGGGAGGCAACGACGTGCTTCTTGGCGGCGGAGGAGCGGACAAGGTGAAAGGTAGCGCGGGTGCCGACGACCTGTACGGGGAGAATGGCAACGACGCGCTCATTTCCCGAGATGGGATTAGCGGCAACGACTCCCTAGATGGGGGTGCAGGTACGGACACCAAGACAACCGACGCGACCGAGAAATCGATCGTAGGGTTCCCGTAGGTCGTCTGGAGAGAGCAAACGGAGCGAGGGCCGGGGTTGCTACACCCTGGCCTTCCTTCTTATCAATCGGGCAAGCCTGAAGCCCTCCATCATCTCCTATAGCGAGATGCAGCTCAGGAGTGTCAGTATTGGGAGCGACGGCCAAATGTTGCCGGAGATAGCTGGTAGATTACTCACAGATGGTACGCGTCCTGTTCGTTTGCTTGGGTAATATCTGCCGTTCGCCGTTGGCTCAAGGGGTCTTCGAAGACGTGCTGCGGCGCGAGGAGTTGGAGGATGAGGTCTTCGTGGATTCCGCGGGTACCGGCTCCTGGCATGTCGGAAGCCCGCCGGACGACCGTGCACAAAGGAGTGCTTCCGCACGCGGTCTCGACCTGAGCGCCCAGCGGGCCCGGCGGATCTCGGCGGACGACTGCGAGGAGTTTGACTACGTCCTCACGATGGACGAGCAGAACTACCGGACGGTCGCCTCGCTGTGCCGCGGTAGTGCGGTGGTCCGGCCCTTTCTCGACTTCGCCCCACACTCACCGGAACACGAGGTTCCTGATCCCTACGGCGGCGGGCCTGATGGTTTCGGTCACGTCCTGGACTTGGTCGAGGAGGCCTCCGAGGGTCTCCTCGACGACATCCGAGAGCGGCACCTGAAGGAACGTGGCTGAAAGGATCGTCGCCGAAGGTGTCGAAGCGCACCTCGGAGAGCGGATGCTCTCCGTGCGTTCTCTTGGGGGTGGCTGCATCGGGGACGTGTACCGGGCGGAGCTGGAGGACGGCACCCCGCTCGTCGCCAAGGTAGATAGGGAAGGCGAGTCGCACCTGGAGCGCGAGGCATACATGCTCCGCTACCTGCGCGAGAAGAGTGATCTTCCCGTACCCGAGGTCTACCACGGCTCCGAGACGCTGCTCCTGATGGAGTTCGTCGAAGGGAGCAGCCGCTTCGCGAAAGAGGCCGAACACCACGCCGCAGAGCTCCTGGCAGCATTGCACGACATTGCCTCATCGACCTACGGCCACGAGCGGGACACGCTTATTGGTAGCCTGAACCAGCCCAACCCTCAAACGGAGAGCTGGACGGAGTTCTTCAGGGACCATCGCCTGCTGTACATGGCGAAAATCGCCCACGAGGCGGGGCGCCTACCGCCCGAGGACCTCTTTCGGGTGGAGCGGTTATCGGAGAAGCTCGATGAGTTCATTCAAGGTCCCAACCGTCCTGCGCTTATCCACGGCGACATCTGGAGCGCCAACGTGTTGGCGCGAGGAGATCGCATAACCGCTTTCCTGGACCCCGCCATCTACTACGCCGACCCTGAGATAGAACTTGCCTTCGTCAGCCTCTTCGACTCTTTCGGCGACGCCTTCCTGAAACGTTACGCGGAGATACGGGGCATCGACACAGCTTTCTTCGAGACCCGCCGCGACCTGTACAACCTCTACCCGCTGCTGGTGCATACCTATTACTTCGGAGACGGTTACCTGGATTCGGTAAGGAATACTCTGAGGCGGTTCGGCGTCTGAGCTCTTTTACTTGCTCTTGGCGACGTACAGGGTGGTCAGGTAGCCCTTGATGATGCGGCCGCCGAACCTCGTGTCGATAAGGTCGGCGATGCCGCGAAAGAGACGCTCGCGGGTGCCTTCGCTTAGGCTCCTGTGTCCTGAGTAGGTGTTCAGGACACGGAGATAGCCCCCGGCGTCGTACGTTTCGTCCCACCGGTAACGGCGGGTGGTGATCCTGCCGAAATGACCCGAATTCTGGATCTCATCCGTCCTGTTAGGGACTTCGTCGGGTCGAGGAAGCCCCTTGTAGTCCTCCGGACCGACGATCTCCGGTGCTTCGCGCTCGTAGATCCTCTGTGCGGCCTCGAAGAAGCCTTCGCCCGCGTCACTGTGTACGTGAACGTTCCGCAACAGGGCGAGCGAGCCTCCGTTTCTGAGAGACCCGGCGACCTTGGGATAGGCCGCAGCAGGGTCGAGCCAGTGGAAGGCGGTCGCCGAGATCGCTAGATCAAAGGCTTCCTCCTGCAAGGGCCACTCCTCGAAAGCTCCGGTACGCACCTCTGTCTGCGGATATCCTTCCAGGTTGCGGCGGGCGACTGCGGCCATGTTTTCGCCGAGCTCGATGCACAGGATGCGGTAGCCGCGGTGGGCGAAAGGCACCGTAGCCTGGCCGGTGCCGCACCCGATCTCGAGTATCCTTCCTCCTGCCGGTATCCCGGAGAGCGAGACGACGTCGTCGAAGAGATCTTCGGGATAACCGGGACGAACCTCGTCGTAGAGCGACGCTGCTTGGTCGAAGGTTGTCCTTAGCCTGTTCCGGTCGTCGGCCATGGGCTTCGCTAACGGATGTGTTTCAACGAGCGGAGACCGATGAGCAAGACAGTGGCGTCCTCCGCGAGCGCGATTACAGGGTCGAGGAGTCCGGTCTTCTCGACCGCGAGCGCGCGTAGTCGTTCTCCTGCGAGGGCCGCGACAATGGCCGCAGTAGAACCTAGCGCAGCCCCAGTCGTGGCACGACGGCCATCCGAAACGAAAACGGCTGCCCCAACCAGGGCCCCGGATGCTGCGCGACCGAGGAGGGGTGGGAGTGCCGAGCGGCTCGGCGTTTTCGGCAGCTTGTCGCCGACGAGCTCCCCGAGTTCCATTACGACGATCACCTTCGAGAGGCGAGACGAGCCTAGAAAAGCGAGAGGGGTTCCTTCGAGGTCCAGATTTCCATTGCTCGCCGCCAGCGACACGAAGGCCGGTCCCGACATGGAGCGCAGGCCTGAGATGGCGCCGAGGCTGAGGGTCCTTCTGTAGGCGCTCATGCGAGCGCGC